>NZ_JAVJQP010000185.1:0-45442 GCF_040218875.1 Coleofasciculus sp. D1-CHI-01 | reverse complement strand
ACTCAGCTTTTGTACTCAATCAAGTACTTAGTCTGGTATGCATCGCTTCCTAGTCCTCTCCTTAATCGTCCAATTGCTTACTCAGACTACTGTGTGGCTGCTCATTTGGCTACTGAGTTACCAAAATGAGCGAACGGTGAGCCTGTTTGCTATACAGGCGTTGAAAAATTTGGTAAATCTGGCGGCTATATCTCGGAACAATTTCTATTCCATTATCCCTGACCGAAAACAACCATTCATCGTCCTGGGAAACGGCGCTACCATGAATTATAGGTGTATCCTGTGAGCGGTATTTTATCCCGTTTTTAAAATAACTAATAACTGCAGTTATTGAGGAGTTATTGGACTTACAACGGGTAAATTGCTGTGAATTTACTATGGATTGACTGTTTTGAATAGAGGTTTCTAAATGCGCGATCGCATAACTCATACCAAATTGTAGTCTAACATTAGGTATAGTTTCTAAGCAAGATCCCCGACTGCTCCAAGAAGTCGGGGATCTGTCTGTGTACCTCACTTACTTGAAAAGCGCTGTATAAGCCATAATTATTTTTTTAATTATTCTGTTTTTCAAAGTTTCAGTCATGAGCATTTTAACCTTTTTAAGTGTACTGATCTCCTTCTGCCTTGTCTGTTGGATAATGTCCTATACTTTCCGCTTTGGCGTTCAGGATGAACCAAAATAGGCATTTTTGTTGGAAAATGTTGGTTTTTGGCACTCTGTCCCTTAAAATAAACTTAAAGCGACTGAGTTAATGCAACACATAATGATACTCAATGAATAGTATAGAAGCGCTAGCTGTCCTGAGTTCGATGCTTCGTGAGCCGCCACTGAGTAACATTCAAGAACAAGTCTTTCACTTGACTTGGCAAGGGTTAACCTATACGGAAATTTCGGCTAACATCGGATATGAAGAGAGTTATATTCGAGATGTTGGTGCTAAACTTTGGCAACGCCTTTCTCAGATTATTGGAGAAAAAGTAACTAAAAATAATATCAATACTGTCTTTGAGTACTATATTATCAACGGAACAAAAGATATTTCAGCCCAACCTCCTCTAAACAACTTAAGCAATACTATGTTAAACCAAACCAGAACACCAGCTCGGTTAGAATTCCCTGGTAGTCCTCTGCCACTTAACTCCGAATTTTACATCAATCGCCCCCCTGTCGAAGAAATCGCTTACGCGGAAATTGGCATACCTGGCAGTATCATTCGTATCAAAGCACCCTCAAAGATGGGAAAAAGTTCTCTGCTGCAACGGATTATTGCTCAGGCTAAGGCGCAAGGATTCCACACAGTTAATCTCGACTTCCAAAAAGCTGATGAAAGTATTTTTTTTAACCTGGATAAATTTCTGCGCTGGTTCTGTGCTAACGCTGCTCGGCAGTTGCATCTCCCACCTAATCTGGATGACTATTGGGATGAAGATATTGGTAGTAAAGTTAGCTGCACCTTCTATTTTCAAGGATATCTGCTGGAGCAAATTTACACGCCGATTCTGCTGACATTGAATGAAGTGAATCGGCTGTTAGAGTATGATAAAATAGCCAAAGACTTTCTGCCATTACTGCGTTCCTGGCATGAAGAAGCCCAACTGGATGAGGGGTTTGAGCAACTGCGCTTTGTTGTGGTACATTCGACGGAAATTTATACGTCATTAAATATTAATCAATCTCCCTTTAATGTGGGACTACCCCTGGTTTTGCCGGAGTTGACGTTAGAGCAGGTGCAGGAGTTAGCCCGTCGTTACCAACTCGATGGGATGGATGAGTCTCAAGTCGCCGACTTAATGGCAATGGTGGGAGGACATCCTTATCTAATTCAACTGGCACTTTATCACCTGCGTTACGATAATCTCAGCTTACCGCAGTTATTAGAAGAAGCACCAACCTTAGCGGGAATCTATAGTCATCATTTGCGGCATCAATTCGCCACGGTGGAAAAGAATCCAGAGTTAGTGGCGGCGTTGCAACAGGTGGTGATGGCAACAGAGAGCGTGCGTTTAGACGCGATCGCGGCGTATAAGTTAGAGAGTATGGGGTTGATAAAACTACAGGGAAATCAGGCGACAATCCGATGTAAGTTATATCGGCTTTATTTGAGGGAACAACTTTCCCTGGAATCGCCACCCAATCCGCGTATTGGACAGTTAGAACAAGAGAATGAACAGTTAAAGTATTTATCAAGAATTGATGACTTAACCAAGCTGGCGAATCGCCGCGACTTTGACGATCACCTTACCCAAGAATGGCAGCAATTAGCGGAAGAAAAGGTTCCTCTGGCACTGATTTTAGCGGATATCGACTTTTTCAAGCTTTTCAACGATGCATTTGGTCATCTGACAGGAGATTTCTGTTTACAGCAAATCGCCCAGGCAATTCGGGAGTGCGTCAAGCATTCAGGGGCTTTAGTTGCTCGTTTTGGTGGGGAAGAATTTGCCGTAATTATGCCAGAAACAAATCGAGAGCAAGCGGTACAATTAGCAGAGCAAATCCGAGAACGTGTCAAAGCCTTAAATATTTCCCATGATCCCTATCGGATGTGTGGATATTCCTCAATTATCACCCTGAGTTTGGGTGTCGCTGTGATGATTCCCGATCCAGAGGATGATCCATTAAATCTGGTACAGGCGGCTGATGAAGCACTATTTGAGTCAAAACGACAGGGGCGCGATCGCGTGACGATCCGGTAGAGGGGTTCCGGTGGAACGTCTGTCAATCAAAACCTCTGTCAATCAATTGTAGGGGCGTGTAGGGGCGGGCGCGAGCCACTCAATTTTAAATCCCACCGATAATGTATGTAGCAAAACCCGCCCTGACTAACATCAAAGATAAGACGTAGAAGGACGGGTTTTGAATAAATCTAATCGAGAGGTTCTGTAGGGGCGGGCGCGAGCCACTCAATCTTAAATCCCACCGATAATGTATGTAGCAAAACCCGCCCTGACTAACATCAAAGACAAGACGTAGAAGGGCGGGTTTTGAATAAATCTAATCGAGAGGTTCTGTAGGGGCGGGCGCGAGCCACTTAATCTTGAATCTCACCGATAATGTATGTAGCAAAACCCGCCCTGACTAACATCAAAGATAAGACATAGAAGGGCGGGTTTTGAATAAACCTAATCGAGAGGTTCTGTAGGGGCGGGTTTAGCCACTTAATCTTGAATCTCACCGATAATTTATGTAGCAAAACCCGCCCTGACTAACATCAAAGATAAGACGTAGAAGGGCGGGTTTTGAATAAATTTGATCATCGATAGCGAGAAGAAAGCTCCTAAACCCGCCCCTACACCTTTAATTAATAAAATGGAATCTGTTTTTGATAAGACGTAGAAGGGCGGGTTTTGAATAAATCTAATCATCGATAGCGATAAGAAAGCTCCTAAACCCGCCCCTACACCTTTAATTAATAAAATGGAATCTGTTTTTGATAAGACGTAGAAGGGCGGGTTTTGAATAAACCTAATTATCAATAGCGAGAAGAAAGTCCCTAAACCCGCCCCTACACCTATAATTAATACAAATGACGAATGACGAATGACAAATGACAAATGACAAATGACGAATTACCCATTTAATCACCAATCACAAACAACGCCCGATAAACAGGTTGTCTACAAGCTATTGTGTAGGTTTCTCGTTCGGTGGGAACAGGTAGAGGATTCGTGGCTAACCAGTCAGTTCCTTGACGTTGAAAGGCTGGATTCTCAGTAAAGCGATCGCACATTTCTTGGGCTACGGCTTCAACGTCAGACTGAATCAGAACTTCGCCACCTTTGACCAAGTATTTTGCCAAAGTATTGACCAATTCCGGTTTGACCACACGGCGTTTAGCATGTCGTTTTTTGAACCATGGATCAGGAAATTGAATGGTTACGCGCTTTAATAGTCCCTGGGGTAAAGAGGCTAAAATTGGCGCTAATGAGTTATCGACATTGCAAAATATAAAATGAAGATTATTTAATCCTAACTCCGTTACTAATTCTTGGGCTTTCTCAACTAAAGGTTCCCGAATTTCTAATCCCAGAAAATTCCAATTGGGGTTCTGGGTTGCCATGTCTAACAAAAACTCACCTCTAGCACTCCCTATATCTAGATGTAGCGGTTGCATGGGTTGATGATAAACCTTTTCCCACGGAGGAGGCGTTACTGGAGTCAGGTATTTTTTACTCAGGGGATTGACATGTTGGCGCACGCGAACTTTCGGCAATGGTTTCACCTCCTTTTTTTGTCAGGTATTAGGTTATGCTATTCTATCAAGAAATCAGTGATTGGTTTAGTTTTGCAAATAGTCCTCAAACCCTTACAAATGACCCTTCGGCTTACGCTCAGGGCGGAAGCATAAGACGAATGACGATATTAACCAATCGGAAGTTCAATGATAAACTCAGCACCTTCTCCAGGGTGAGACACACAACATAACTGTCCGCCGTGTTTATCGACAACAATCTCATGACTAATCGATAACCCTAACCCGGTTCCTTTACCAAAGGGTTTAGTCGTAAAAAAGGCGTGGAATAGCTTTTCTTGTATCTCTTCAGGGATACCAGAACCATTATCAGAAATACGGATTTCTACTCGCTGGTTATCAATCACTCTGGTACGAATCCAGATGGTGGGAGGCGCGGGTGTTGTATCACTCTCTGAAATTTTATCTGAATTTTGCTTTCTAAATTCGGCTTCTTCTAAGGCATCAATCGCATTCGCCAGAATATTCATAAACACTTGGCTCAGGCGTCCTGGATAGCATTCAATGGGCGGTAACTTACCATATTCTTTAATCACTTGAATGCCTAAATGTTTCCCGGAGGGTTTGATCCGATGTTGCAAGAGAACCAGCGTACTCTCTAACCCCTCGTGCAAATCAACCATCATCATTTCGCCTGCGTCGAGACGAGATATATTCCGCAAGCTTTTAATAATTTGACAAATGCGTTCGATGCCCAATTCCATCGACTTAAAGGTTTTGGGTAAATCTTTTACCAGAAAATCCGTGTCAATTTTTTGAGATTTATCTTGAATTTCGGAAACTGGATTCGGATAATGTTGAGCATAGATTTGCAGGAGTTTAAGTAAGTCTCGGCTATATTCGCTGGCACAGCTTAAATTGCCATGAATCGAAGTAATGGGATTATTAATTTCATGGGCAACCCCGGCTAACATTTGTCCCAGACTGGACATTTTTTCATTTTGAACTAGCATGGCTTGGGCTTGTTGCCAATTGTTGAGGGCTTGGGCGAGTTCATTCGTGCGTTCTTCTACCCGTTGTTCGAGTTCCTGAGTCAATGTTTGTAAGGCGGCTTCTGCTTTACCCCGTTGTTCAACTTCCTCAACTAATCGTGTATTTTGCTCTTCTAGGGTTTTGGTTAAGGTTCGGAGTTTCAAATGCACCTTCACTCGTGCTAATACCTCTTCCTGCTGAAAGGGTTTGGTGATATAGTCTACGGCTCCTAAATTTAACCCCTTAACTTTATCAATGGTATCGGTCAAAGCCGTCATAAAAATGATCGGAATCTCGTGAGTGTCAGGATTGGCTTTCAGGCGTCGGCAGGTTTCAAATCCGTCAATTCCTGGCATCATCACATCTAACAAAATTAAGGTCGGTGGATCATAAGCAATTTGCTCAAGCGCGGTTTCTCCATCAAGAGCAACGGCAATTTCAAATCCAGCGCTAGTCAGGGTTTCTGAGAGTATTTCTAGATTGTTGGGACTATCGTCAATAATTAAAATAATCGTTTTATTTAACTTGTCTATCATTGCCTGTTTGCGTTGTTCGATCCGGTTCAGCGTAGTAGAGTTAGACTTAAGCATGGCTATAATTTCTAGTTGTTAGCTATAGGTTCATTGCGTTTAGTGAATGCACCGATTTTCCTCAATAAAATCTCGTATTTTTTTGACTTGGAAGCCTTTAGCGAGCTGGCGTACATATTGAGCAAATGGGGCGAACTTATGATCAGAACTCTCGATACTATCAATTTTTTCGAGCAGAACTTTAATGCGACCTTTCATGGCTAAATCCCAGAGAATGTCTAATTCTTCTTCAGGAAAAATAATCGCTTCGGGTTTGCCCGGTTTTTGTGGCTCGTATGGTGTTACCTTAACACCCGCCGACTGACTACCATTCCCTGATGCGGACTCGTAAATCCAGGTCAGTCCTAAATGTTGTTGTAACGTCTGGAGTAGCTCATCAATTTGAACAGGTTTGGGCAGAAAATCATTACCTCCGGCTGCCAAACTGTGATGCCGATCCATCTCAAAAACACTGGCTGACGATACTACAATTAGCATATTTTTTAGGGTTTTGGACTGGCGAATATGTCGCATCACCTCAAAGCCGTCCATAATCGGCATGATCAAGTCGGTAATGATCAGATCCGGCATAGCTGTCATGGCGATATCTAATCCTTCTTTACCATTATTCGCCTCAATCACCTCAAATCCTAAAGGTTCGAGCAAATTGATGATGACTGAACGATTTTCCCAGCGATCATCGACAACGAGGATTGTTTGTGATTTGCCCTGATAGCCAATAATTCTACCCTGAGTGGGGGTGGTAATTTTTTGTATCCATTCTTTGGCTTCGGGTAAGTCTAGATCCACGGTAAATACACTCCCCTTGCCGATTTTACTGTGGACTTGAATTGTACTGCCCATGAGTTGTACAATCTTAGTGCTAATCGCTAAACCTAGTCCAGTTCCTTCCGCCTGACGTTTGCGATCGCTCACTTGCTCGAAGGGTAAAAAGATGCGCTGCAATTGTTGGGGACTCATCCCTACCCCTGTATCTTCGATTTGAAACCGGATTCGGTGATGGGGAGGGGTTGATGTTTGGGGTTGACGAGATACTCCTTCTGTGCTAACCTCATTCATTACCCCGATGGGTTGACTGGTTTGAGTCTCCGCATATCCGACTTTAAAGGTAACGCCTCCAGCATCGGTAAACTTAATCGCATTGCTGAGGAGGTTAATCAGAACTTGTCGCAGTCGCTTTTCGTCTACGTGGATACCAGCAGGAAGGGATGATGTGGGTTGATAGATAAAGGAAATGCCTTTTGCATCCGCTCGAATCCGACAAATTTCGACAACGCTACGCAGGAACGAGGGAAAATGAATATCGCTGCCATGAAGTTCCATCTTCCGGGCTTCAATTTTCGCTAAATCGAGAATATCATTAATCAACATCAACAGATGAGAACCGCACTGGTGGATGATACGAACACCATCCAATTCGCGATCGCTCATCGTTTTTGATCGTTGCAGAATTTGGGCATAGCCTAACACCCCATTCAGTGGCGTTCGCAGTTCATGACTCATATTTGCTAGAAACTCACTTTTGGCGTTATTCGCTGTATCCGCGTCTTCTTTCGCTGTTTTTAGTTCTGCTGTGCGTTGTTCTACCCGCAATTCCAGTTCAGCTTTGGCATCTTCCAAGGCGGTAAAGGATTCCTGCAACTGCTGCGCCATTTGGTTAAAGGATTTGGATAAAATCCGCAGTTCATAAATACCTTCGACTTTTACCCGTTGATCAAGTTCCCCACTCGCGATCGCGCCCGACGCCATACTCAGTTGTAAAATGGGTTGACTAATCCAACGAGAGGTAAATAATCCCAAAAGGGTGGCAAGAATCAACGCGGCTACACAGAGGCGAATGGTTGTGCGCGTGTTGGCGTGGATACGTGCCATAAATTCCTCTTCGGGAACCACGACAACAATCAACCAATTGAGTCCTTTATTGTCTTGAAACGAGAGAACTTGGACAAATTGCTTCTTTTTATCTAATGTAAAATCTAACTGGTATTCTCCTTGGATATTCTCAAAGCTACCAAACTTTCCCACCAAAAAGTCAGCCGTCGCCTTAATTAGCTGGTTTTCACTGGTAATTGAGTCATGACGTTCAGATTTAGCATTATCATTAGAGACAAATGTATCTTCACTCATCGATGTAGCGACTAAGGTTCCTTTCCCTTTGGGTTCTAAAATAAACGTCTGTCCAAAGTCACTAATTTGCAAGCTTTCCAGAAAGTCCCCAATATGAGACAGAGACAGAATCGTACTGGTTACGCCCAGCAACGTATCACCCTGATACAGGGGCAGACTCGCCGCGATCGCTAATGTGTCTTCATGTTCATAACGGAACACCGCACTCCAGGTTTCCTCACCTGCTTCTACCGCCTCTTCATACCAGGGTCGAGTGCGGTGATCATCGTAGGCAGGAGTTTCTAATAACTTTATCCGATTTCCTTGCTGATTCGCGGCATAAATATATTTAGTATAATTCACTGATTCATGAATTTGAAAATTATCCCCCTCTTGTCGCACCACTTCCAGATATTTACCATCTTCTGTACCGATGGCTGTAGCGCTAACCGGAAAAACTTGCATCTGATGCCAGACGGTTTTCTCACAATCCAGCAAATTGTCTAATTTTAATTGATTCAGACAGGTTTCATTGGCATTGAGTTGATTAAAGGCATGGGGTATCTGCAAGTAACTATCGAGTTTCTGTTGAATCCGGGCAGCGATTTCTTGGCGTAAATCGCTAGCCAGTTCATGAACCGCTTGTTCACCATTGCGTAAGGAAAGCCAGCCCGTTAATCCTACAGCCGTCGTAATTTGCAGCAGAAACGGAACGACAAGGACAAGGCGCAAACGCATCTTCAGCGAGGGTTTTTGCAAAAAACTGGGTAACATCCGTTAGCGTTAGTCTACGATTAATGAGTGGATTTGACGACTCAGATGCTACCCTAATGGTTTTCGTCATTTGTCATTTGTCATTTGTCATTTGTCATTTGTAAGGGGTTGAGGGTTATTGACATCAGCTTAATCAACTCCTTCAATCGGGGCAAACCCCTGACGCTGAATATTTTCCGTAATCGTGCGCGGTTCTAAAAATTGGAGTAAATAATCGGGTCCTCCTGCTTTAGAACCTACCCCTGATAACTTAAATCCGCCAAAGGGTTGGCGCGAAACAATCGCCCCGGTAATCGTGCGGTTAATATAAAGATTCCCGACTTCAAACTCGGTAGATGCCTGATCAATATGGGACGGTGTGCGGGAATATAATCCTCCCGTCAGGGCATAATTTGTCCCATTTGCCACAGTCAGGGCGTCGGGAAAATCTTTGACTCGAATCACCGCTACAACCGGACCAAAGATTTCCGCTTGAGCAATTTTGGCATCGGGTGAAACGTTGGTAAAAATAGTCGGACTCACAAAATAACCCGTTTCGGGGACTTGACATTCCACCGCAATTTCTGCCTCTTGCCGTCCTTTTTCAATATAGTCCTGAATCCGATTTCTGGCAGTAGCATCAATCACCGGTCCAACTTGAGTGCTGGGTAATTCCGCCGCCCCAATATTTAGCGATCGCGTGGCTTCAATTAATCGTTCGATAAAGGTATTATAGATAGGGTCGAGAACAATTACCCGTGAACAGGCGGAACATTTTTGACCACTATACCCAAATGCCGACTGCACCACTCCCGCCACGGCTTGATCTAAATCCGCACTTTCATCCACAATAATCCCATTCTTCCCGCCCATCTCGGCAATTACCCGTTTCAGGTGCGTTTGACCCGGTTGAACCATTGCAGCATCGGCGTAAATCCGACATCCGACTTCCTGAGAACCGGTAAAGGCGATTAAATGGGTATCGGGATGCTTCACCATATACGCCCCCACCTGGGAACCCTTACCGGGGACATATTGAAACACACCCTGGGGAATTCCGGCTTCGACTAAAATTTCTGCCAGTTTCGCTGCAATCACGGATGAGGCTTCAGCGGGTTTGAGTAAGGTACAATTTCCCGCGACTAACGCCGCTACTGTCATTCCCGTCGCAATCGCCAAGGGGAAATTCCAGGGCGAAATTACCACCGCAATTCCTCTGGGTTGATAGACATAGCGATTGGTTTCGCCAGCCACATCATAGATATAGCCGCCCTCCAGCCGTTCCATTTCTGAGGCATAGTAACGGCAAAAGTCGATGGCTTCGGAGACTTCGGCATCGGCTTCCCGTAAGGCTTTGCCGACTTCTAAGCATATCCAAGCCGAAAGTTCTTCCCGACGCCCTTCCATTAATTCCGCCGCTTGACGCAAAATATCCGCCCGTTGTTTAACTGGGGTGCGACGCCATCCGGGAAAGGCGGATTTGGCGGCGTTTAAGGCAGTTTCGGCTTGGTCGATGGAGAGTAATCCCACTTTACCGATTATTTCACTGGGATTGGAAGGATTAACCGAATCAACGGTTTCGGGGGTGGGTTGATAGTCGCCGTTAATTAAGGGATAGTAGGTTTTCCCTAATTGTTGGCGCACCGTTTCCAGGGCGGTTTGGGCTTTTTCTCTGGCGTCGGTTTGGGCGTAATCGGTATCTGGCGCGTTGGCGAATTGTAGAGACGTTGCATGCAACGTCTCTACAGGTTCCTCATCCACCACAGGAGGGGCGATTAATTCCTCAACCGGGCGTTCTTCTAAACTTTGACGCAGGAAGGAACTATTGGCGGTATTTTCCAGTAAGCGACGAATTAGATATGCCATTCCTGGTAACAGTTCCCCGTAAGGCGCATAAACCCGCACCCGATGTCCCCGTTGCACTAAGGCTTTTGCTAGTTGATCTCCCATTCCGTAGAGAACTTGCATCTCGAAGTGGCGACGAGGAATATTTAACTGTTCTGCAATCGCGATGGCTTTGGCTTGCGATCGCACGTTATGTGATCCGATGGCAGCATAGAGATACTGGTGATTTTCTAGCAATAGTTGGGTCATTTCCTCGAAATTGGCATCCGTGGCGCTTTTTTGGTTATAGACGGGTTGTTGCCAATGGTTTTGTAAGGATTTTATCGTTTCCTGATCCCAATATGCCCCTTTGACTAAACGCACGGTGAGGGGATTGCCCCGTTCTTTTGCCCAGGTGATAATATCTTTTAAATCCCCTTTGCTGTCTCGTAGATAGGCTTGTAGGGTGATACCTAAGTCTGTGCGATCGCGGAATTCATCTTCCATCAACAAGTCTTTGAGAATGCCCAGAGTCATGTCTTTATAGACATACTGTTCCATATCAAAGTGAACCGCCGCCCCCAATTCCTGGGCACGACGTAACAGAATCCGGATGCGATCGCACACCCGTTTTTTGCTAACCTCTGGATCTAGGGGGTCAAATTGGGAATAGAATGCGGTTAACTTGACAGAAACTTGAACTTGTGGTAATTCTTCCCCATCGGCTTGATCAATTGATGGTATCGTTGACCACTGTTTCGCTTCCTGGGTAAGTTGTTCCATCAAATCCAGATAGCGTTCCAGATACGACTGGGCTTCGGTTTCGGTAATCACGGCTTCCCCCAGTAAATCTAGAGTAAATGCCATCTTATCTTTCCGCAGACGTTCAATCGTCTTAATTACCTGCTTAATCGTTGCCCCAGCGATATACTTATTCGCTAAGGTTTCCACCGCCGTAGATACCGTTGAAGCCGCTAATTGTCCCGGCATCGAGTCAGGATTGGCAAAGTTGAGTAAATTTTTCAGGGCGGCGGGAAGTTCCACCGACTCATCCCCTAAATAGTCTTGCAAATGACGGGCAATCTCAGTCTTACTCTGAAGGGCGGGTAAGGCATCAATGAAGCGAAAAAGCTGCACCCGCAAACCCGGATTACTCATCGCCCAAGCTAGGAGTTTATCATCCCAGCGCATTTGATCCCGCATTTGGGCAAAAAAGGAGCGTTTTTGCCGCGTGGCGTCGAGAAGCTGTTTGGCAATTTCAGTGGTTTGGGTTTCGTAGATGCTATTGGCGACTTGTACAACCACGGGCGGGTAGACTCCTAATTCTGGGCTAAAGCATTGATCTCGAACTCTTTATTATATCCGGCTAGAGCCAATTGTGCAGGTTCGGAGTTGCACGAAGCGTGCCATAAGCGCTGGTATCGCTTACAACAAACCTTTGGGTCAGATTCTAAGTAGTCGGACAGAATTAACGTTAACCATGAGGACAAGGTAATAGGCAACAGTAACCATTTGAAGCTTGTTAACATTTCTTAGTACAGCGAAAAAACTTATGTCCAGGTATTTGCTGTGATCGCTTGAAATTTTCAGGATGATTGCGATCACATCCTCTTCCCAAGACCTGTGAGACTGTTCCTGAGTGCTGATTCAGGAGCAGGTTTGCCATAAGTAGGTGGACACAATTAAAGTTAACGGTTGAGAACAGGGAACAGGGAACAGGAAACAGCGAACACTAAGGGTTTGAGGGCGATTGACAAAACTTAATAAAGTACCCTTTTCTTTTGTCCGACTACTTAGTTTTCAAATAATCAATAAGTTGTTATGATCAGGAAAAACCAGAAAAATTATTCGGGGCAAACACTTTCTAGTGTCTAGCTTTATTGAATAATTTAAATAGACTTTATTGGGGTTATTTCTTAATGGTTTTTAGAGCAAGGAAACTGAATACGTTTTTCGCTACCTCATGTACGGTTTCTCTGTTGCTAATCTCTGGAGATGCCTACGCGCAGAGCATCACACCCGCCACCGATGGCACAGGTACAGTCGTTACTATTGATGGTCAAACCTATAACATCACTGGCGGAATGCTCTCTGGAGACGGGCAAAATCTGTTTCACAGCTTTGAGTCTTTCGGTCTGACCCAGCAGGAAATTGCCAACTTTCTTTCTAACCCTGAGATTCGCAACGTTCTAGGTCGTGTAGTTGGTCGCAGCCCTTCTCAAATTGATGGATTGCTACAGGTGAGTGGTGGGGCTGCTAACCTCTATCTGATGAATCCAGCAGGAATTGTTTTCGGACCGAACGCCCAACTCAATGTGCCGGGGTCTTTCGCTGCAACTACTGCAAGCAGCATCGATTTTGCGACAGGGCAATTCAGCGCTTTTGGAGAGGTTAATTACCAAGCGCTAGCGGGAACACCCCAGAGCTTTTCTTTGGTCACCGGAACCTCTGGTTCTATCGTCAATACAGGTGATTTGGCAGTCGAGGCAGGCAACAATCTTGCCTTGGTGGGGAGTACCGTTGTTAATACGGGGACGCTAACAGCTCCCGGCGGCACAATTACGGTAGTTGCCGTACCCGATACCCAGCAGGTTCGGATTAGTCAAGATGGCATGGTGCTAGGATTGGCGATGAATGCTGATGAACTAGCGCAGGTACCCGCCGACCAACCCATTGCCGCGAGTTTGCCAGAACTGGTGACGGGTGGGAATGCTGACATTGCCTCGACTATTCAAGTGGATGAACAAGGTCGAGTGTGGTTGACAGATTCCCAGACGATGATTCCAGATGAACCGGGAACCGCGATTGTGAGCGGAGAGATTAACGCGGCGAATGATACGGCTCCCGGCGGCACTGTGCAAATCCTCGGTGAACAGATCGCTCTGTTAGATGCCACAGTGGATGTCTCCGGGACGAGTGGCGGTGAGGTTTTTGTCGGCGGAGATTTGCAAGGAGGCGGTGACTTACCGACGGCGCAATACACCGTTGTGGATGACGGCTCGCTGATTCGGGCAGACGCCCTAAGTGATGGCGATGGCGGTCAGGTGATTCTATGGGCGGATGGCACCACCCAGTTTGCCGGAGACATTAGCGCTCGTGGTGGTATCAACTCTGGCGATGGTGGGTTTGTGGAAGTGTCTGGCTTAGAAAGTCTGAACTTTACAGGGAATGTCAACACCAATGCCCCAAATGGAGCGCCCGGTACGTTACTGTTTGACCCTGCTGACATTACGATTACGGCTGGGGGAACTGCTGGTGGCTTTGATGGGGATGTACTTTTTGAAGATGCTGGACCAACAGAGATTTCTGAAGCACAGATTGAGAGTTTAGCTGGGAATACCAATGTCACGATTCAAGCGACTAACTCAATCACCATTGAGCAGATGTCAGACGGGTTTCTAGCTTTTCAAGCTGGCTCAGGATCAATTACATTTGAAGCAAACGGGACATTCGTTTCTGACAGCAGCATTATTACCAATGGGAGAGACATAAACATCACCGCTGGAAGCATTGCTCTGGACTCTTTAGTACTATACGACCTCAGCACATCTGGCGGTTCAATTAGCCTAACAACTACTAGTGGTGATCTTACTTTTAGAAACATCACTGCTGGTCTTGTAAACAATCCAGGGGATGTAGAAATTTCAGTAAGTCCTGGTAGTAGTTTGAGTTTCGAGAACATCGGTGCTGAATCTTTAATCGGTTCATCCATACCTCCTGACCCTCTAGATGGAACAATCACTGTTAATGGTGTTGTTCAGCCTCAAGGAAACCTGTCTTTTTATGAAATTGTGGGTGGCGTTCCTACTGATGGCAGCGAAACTCCTGGGGGCGGGACTCCCGGTGGTGGTGGCACACCCGGTGGTGGTGTAATTTCTGGTGGTGGTGTAATTCCTGGTGGCGGTGGAACTTCCGGCGGTGGAACCACTGTTAATGTCAACGGAGCCATTGTCAATATTGGCTCTACCGGCTCAAGAAACAACGGCTATGCAGGGTCAAATATTGACACATCTTTCAGCATAGATATCCCAGGTGTGGGTCGATTTAGCGCTAATAATCTTCATATGTGGAATGCATATGCACGGTCTGAAATTGCTTGGAATACAACTTTCCAAGGGGTTCGCGCTTGGGATGCAAAAAATTCGGCTATGGATACTGAGTTAAGGACGTTCAATACTCAAATGCGAGGTGAGATCTTACTCGATAGCGGGTTTTAGCTTCAGACTATGCTTGATCACATTCAATTGTACTGGAATACCTGTAGAAATAAGGAGCGTAAATGTTCTCCAAATCAACCATTTTATCAGTTTTTCTGATGTTCTCAGTAGTTGGAACAGCTAATGCATTACCGACTTCAGATGACTTTAACTCTGAGATGAATGCAAGTAGCCATTATATGTTCAATGAACGAATTTATGCTCAGACAGATGGAGAGGTAGAAACTATCATCCTTCAGCTAGGTTTAACAGATGAGCAGATAGCTCAGCTTTACCAAGTTGATCGGCAGTTTAGTCCTAAACTCGATGAGCTTTACCCGGCGTGGAATGCGGCACAAGAAGAGTTAGAAGTTTTAATTAGGAGTGAAGATGCTTCAGAACGTGAAGTGAGGAAGAAGTACGAAGAAGTTGAGTCACTGCGTCGGCAAGTTTCTGAGTTACAGTTTGAGCGACGAATGGCTATCCGGGAAATTTTGAGACCAGAACAACGATTACCTTACGAGGAATATATTGAACAAAGAATTGCTGAGAGCGATTCTTGATCGCGAATTGTAGAACGAATAGCACTGAAATAAGATGGGTTCGTAGTCGCAACTAAAGTGCCTCAAGCGCTAAAGCGCTTACTACAAACGCTTAAGTCAGTGACATTCAATTGTAGAACGACTGTTACCTGAAAAAATTAGCTTTCATCTTAGACGCTCATGAGAGTTAAAGATGAATGGCTAGAGTTTTAGTGTGCAATAATGTGTGGTGTGAGTGAATATGGGTGTTAAATACCGCAAGTTTAGTTACCTGGCTTCTTGGATTATTCTATTAGGACAATTGAACGCTGGTGAGGTATCAGCAGAAATTTCGTTTAGTGCAGATGACCTCAAAGATATCGAAACGATAGCTGGCAACACTGAGAAATGGCAAGAGCAGCTGTTAGATATTGCCCAAGTATCTGACCCCAATCAGGATCGGTTTCCACAACCGTTGCCTGAGCCTGAATTAACAGATCCAGAGGAGGAAGAACCTGTCCTACCGCCGTCCGAAACGGAAACCGATCCGATTAGTCCAGACGTTTCTGAAGCGGAAGTAGAAGTGACTGCGATTGAAGTCACGGGCAGTACGATTTACACCTCTGAAGATTGGCAGAAGTTCACACAGCCGTTAGAAGGGCGAACAGTAACAGTAGCGGAATTGAGGGCTGCTGCTGATGCAATTACTCGCCTTTATCAAGACGAAGGCTATTTGACCTCACGGGCAATTTTACCCCAGCAAGAAGTTGTCGATGGCGTTGTCCAGATTCAAGTGATTGAAGGCAGCCTGGAAGAGATTCAAATTGAAGGAAATCAACGAGTTAAATCCGATTATATTAGTAGTCGAGTGAGGTTGGGTGTTGATACTCCTCTCAATGCCTTTAAACTTGAAGATCAACTCCGCCTGCTGCGTCAAAATCCTTTATTTGATACCCTCAGCGCGACTCTGCAACCGGGGACAGATTTGGGACAAAGTATTTTAGCTATTGAAGTGGATGAGGCAAATCCGTTCTATGGATTTGCCAGCTTCGACAACTACTCGCCTCCGAGCTTGGGGTCAGAGCGATTAGGAATAGGTGCAGGCTACCGGAACCTGACGGGGTATGGTGATAATCTCTTTGCGTCATACTACGTGAGTACGACGGGAGGTTCTGATTTAATTGATGCCTTCTATCAAATACCCGTTAATCCCATGGAAGGCACGATTCAACTACGCACCCAATTCAACTGGACTGAAATCACGGAAGATCCCTTCGATGACCTTGGCATTGAAGGTGATTCACAATTCTATGAACTTAGCTTCCGACAACCCCTGATTCGTACTCCAACCGAAGAGTTTGCGCTTTCCCTAGCATTTAGCTTTGAAGATGGTCAGACCTTTACATTCGATGATATTCCTACACCCTTCGGTTTTGGACCCGATGAAGAGGGTGTGAGTCGTACTAGCGTGTTCAGATTTGGGCAGGATTATATTCGCCGTGATGCTAAGGGTGCCTGGATACTACGCTCTTTGTTCAATTTTGGTACCACTCTATTTGATGCCACGTCTAATCCAGAGCCAATTCCAGATAGCGCTTTCTTTAGCTGGAATGGTCAGGTGCAAAGAGTGCAGCGTTTAAATGACAATCATACGCTTGTTACTCAAGCGAGCGTTCAGTTAACCCCTGATCCTTTATTACCGTCTGAACAGTTTGTTATTGGTGGATTTTACTCGGTCAGAGGGTATCGAGAAAGTGTCCGTAATGGTGATAACGGCTTGCGTCTTTCAGTAGAGGATCGAATTACCCTATCTCGCAATGATAGAGGAGAGTCGATTCTTCTGTTAATTCCATTTGCCGACATAGGGTATGTCTGGAACCAAGGCGACAATCCTAATGATTTACCCGACCAAAAATTTCTAGCCAGTATTGGTACGGGTATTCTTTACGAACCCGTAAGAAATCTGAACCTCAGGTTAGATTATGGTCTGCCGTTAGTTGATTTAGACGATCGCGGCGATAATCTTCAAGACGATGGGTTTCATTTTAGCGTTAATTACCAATTCTGAGACGAAATTGGCTATCTGAATGTCACGCTCCTTAAGTTTGGTGGGCAATGCCCACCCTACGGACTCGGCAAGGTTTTAGCGATCGCGCCATGCAAATTTTCAGTGCCATCCATCCTAATCTAGCTTACTCACCGGATGCAAACCCCAGACGCGATCGCAACTTAGCCTACCAACTATCACTCAAACTGCACTCAAACACACTATACTCCATCCACTGCCCCATACCCACCACTTTACCTGAGAACCAAAGCTTACAGTAATTGTACTCAACTCATTACAAGAAACCGTAAGGGCGCATGGCGTGCGCCCATGATATTCACCCATAATATTGCAGGATACACCCCAAAAATTGAGTCAAGGGCGACCCGATCAAATTGAGTGAATAATATTGTCAATTGGTGCAAGCGGGTCGCCCCTACATTAAAATTAATCGCTAGGACAGGATAAAGGTAACGTAAACTCAAAGGTTGATCCTTCAGTTAGCACACGGGTAACGCTAATTTCTAAAATTACGACTCCATTAATGTTTTTCTCTTTCAACCCAGACAATCACATTATTTAAACCTTAATATCAATAATGGCGCAATCCTTGCCGTAGTGCGTTTAGCGAAGCCATGCCGCAGGCTTTGCATCTTGCTCGCTACTAATACCAAATTTAAATGCATGACAGCTTACCGCCATCAGAGACATTTACAGGTGCAGGACTTTACCCTTGGAATTCAGTGATGCAATTACGATTACTTGTACAAAACCGACTCCTTCAATGTCGAGACACGCTCAAGTACACTTGTGATCTCCTCGTATGTAAGTCCATACTCAGCCAGTGACTCACTCAAGTGCTTGGCAATCGCTCCAAAATGTTCGGGTTGTAAGTTTAATCCAGAGTGAGCTTTTTCCATTGAGCGTCCGGTATATTGATTGGGACTTCCCAACGCATGGGAAATAAAAGCGGTTTGATGACGCCGTTGCTTTTCCATATCAGTGTTAGCAAAAAAGTGACTGACGGTATCATCTGCTAACACACGCTGGTAAAAATCATCCACAATTTGAGCAACAACTGGCTGTCCGCCTAACTTCTCGTATAAGGTTAGGGTTGGTGGTGTATGCATATCCGTTTCTAAAAGTTAATCGTTTACATTTGGCATTCTATCTCAGTGGTGGATGAGGTAACGTCTCTCTTGAGTACAGGAATAACGGAGTCATAGCTCTGCCGAAAGTTGGATTTAAAAAACTATGATTATATTGTTTTTATAGAATAAATAAAAAACAAAATTAACTAGAGACATGACATATAGCGTCTCTAAAATATGGAAAAAAATGCTTTTATTAAGACTGTCTTAGGTAGAATGCCACTGAATTAAAACTGGTGGGTTGAGCGAAGTCGAAACCCACCCTATGGTGTATCCAAGGTTTCGGCGATTCCCTAATGCAAATTTTCAGTGCCATTCGTCTTAGGTGTGATTTCCCCCAGAAAACCTAAAGTAATACTTTATCCGTTAGCTGAGTTTTGATGAGGAATAACTAACTTGGAATCAGAATTACCGGAGTGATAATTTCCTGTTGTATCTGTTGGTAAAGGAGAATTACGGAACAGCAAAGTATAGATATCAGTGGGCATCTCAATATTTGCCTCTTGTAGTGCTTCTTTTATACTTTGACAGACTTGAGAAGTCATCGTCAAAAACCCTAATCGTCGCGAATCTACCCAAAACCGTACTTCCAGATTCACCGTACTCGCGGCTAATTCTATCACCAAAATTTCTGGAGGCGGTTCTTTTTCTATTCCAGAAAGTGAGGCGAGAGCGTTTTTAATCACTTGTTTTGCCTGAGTAATATCAGCATCATAGTCAATACCAACCATCACCGAACTACGACGACGCGGTGAAGCCGTATTATTAATAATACTGGCAGAAAATACTTCCTGATTCGGAATATAAACTAACCGCCCATCATAGGTTCTCATTGTCGTTGCCCGGAGGTCAATCTGCGTAATCGTCCCCTCATAATCACTAATCACCACCTGATCATTAATGCCAAAAGGTCGAGCCGCGAGTAAAATGACTCCAGAAATATAATTACTCAAGACATCTTTGAGACTGAAACCAATCGCTACACTGGTGAGTCCTAATGCCCCTAATAATGCGCCAAAATTTAGTCCTAAAACCCCTAAAGCAACAACTGAACCCAGTACCCAGACGCCACCATAACCCAAACGTCCAATAAGAATTTCCGTACTGCGATCGCCTTCTGTCCGTTGCGCCCAACTAAAGCCAATAAACCGCACCCCTTTCGCCACTCCCCAGGTAATCCCAACCATAACCAGCGCCCCTAATAAAGAGGGGAGATTCGTCACCGTATCCCGTAAAAGTTGTCGTACTGTTCCATAGAGACGCTGTCCCACATCAATCGCCAAGGACGGTTTTTTTATTGCCTGATTCAATTGTTCTGCCCATCTCTCGGCTAAGGCTTCCACTGACAACCCAAAATCTTGGGCATCTTGTTGAGTAACCGTCATTAATACTCGGTTATTCAATCGCAACGTTGCCACTTGACGAGGGTCATCTGGGTTCACTGTCACCTGTCCTAAAGTTTCTGATTGTGCCAAAAGACTGTTAACCCGCCGATTAATAATTTTTGCCCGTTCTCTTGCGCCCAAATCCGCCAGGCTACCCACTTGAAATATAGGTCTACCTCTAACTAAAATATCGGCAAAATAGACTTCACTATCGGGATTATTTTTCAGGGGTGAATTCGCGGACGCTGGTATAGGAACCATCTCGTCTTGGGCGACACTCCGGTGAGGACTAGCTAAGAAAAGAAATCCAGTGGCAAAGACGACAAGAGTGAATCGACGCGAACCTATCCCTTGCCAAGAATTCAGTAGCATTTTCATAAAATAGTGAGTTTTCGGCTTTCTGAACCAAAACAGACTACATTGCCCATCCCTAGTTTGACTTCTAGCTAGAGACAGGTGAGCACTGAGACATAAAATTCTGTCCGCCTACTCACCAATGTTATAGCAGCGGACATCCCTACTCATTGAAATGGTCACGGGCGATCGCTTCCATAGCGGCTTCAAGTTGCGATAAATCGCGTGTTACAACATCCCAGACTGTATCGGTGTCAATTTCCATATACTGATGCGCCAAAAAATTGCGAAATGATTTGATCCCATTCCAATCGACTTCAGGATGTTCATCTTTCCAAGCCTGGGGTAATAGAGTGGTTGATTCTGCCAATGTTTGCAGATTGTATAACGTTGCCTTGATCAGAAGATTATTTTGCTTAAACTCCGTTTCTCCCTGGATCGTCCATTGCCGAATTTCCGAGATGGCGTTGCGAATGTAGATAATATGATTGACGGCTCTACTCATTCCTTAAATTCTCGCCGATTTATAGTTCGATCGCCTCTTGGAATACATTCTCAGCAATCAGCGGACTTAAGCCCCGAGTCGTCGTAATATCTACCTTGCTTTTCAAGAAAGACTCTAACTCATTGATTAATCCTCCCGGAAACCAAGCACTCGTGCAATTTCGGTCATAATCAATCAAAAAATCAATATCGCTCTCATCGGTTGCTTCACCTCGTGCTACAGAGCCAAATACCCGTATACTATGAGCGCCATGCTTGGCAAAAATGGCAAGCAGCTCATCCCGGTGTTCTTGCAAGTCTTCAATTGTTCGGATTGCGGTTGAACAGCCCATTTCACTCCTGGTATTGGATTCTCAGCCTAATCAGTTGGGTTTACTTGGGTTTTCCAAACCTACATTACTGTAACGGTAATCGGTAGGGGCGCATGGCGTGCGCCCATCATATTTACCCATAACATTAAGCGTGCGCCCAAAAATCTGAACATTTAATTCCGATGCCAACGAGTCACACCACCCGCTTGATCAATCAGCGTAATCCCTTGGGCTTTGAGTTCATCCCGAATGCGATCGCCTTCCGCAAAATCCTTCTGTTTCCGCGCCTCAGTACGTTGCTGAATCAGCGCCTCAACCTCTGCATCACTTAAACCACTCGTCGATTCCTGACTGATTTCCTCCCCTTGCGCCTCTAATCCAAACACCTGCGCCAGTTCTACCAATGTCCGCCATTGTGCTTCTAATTCCTGGGGTGATGTCCGGGTTTTCCCTTCATGCACCAAAATATTCCCCTCGCGCCCCAAGTCTTTTGCCAGTTCAAATAATACAGCTAACCCTTCGGCAAAATTAAAATCATCATCAACAGCAGTTTGAAACCGTTCTACCGCCGCCGTTTGCCGTTTCCCCGAGTCTTGCCACCCCAGTTGTTCACCATACTGATTCCCAAACAGCAATCCTTCCTTCAGCGTATGCCACCCATTCGTCGCCGCCGCCAACGCCTCATCGGTAAAATCCAACGGTTTACGATACTGTGCCTGGAGGACAAACAACCGCACCGCCATCGGATCAGTGGGGCGATCGAGTAAATCCCGAATGGTGATAAAATTCCCCAGGGATTTCGACATCTTCTCCCCATTCACAATCACCATTCCCGTATGTAACCAGTAACGCGCCAAGGGTTGACCCGTCACTGCTTCTGATTGGGCAATTTCATTCTCGTGGTGGGGAAACACCAAATCCGATCCCCCCGCATGAATATCCACCGTGTCCCCCAAATTGTCCCGAATCATCGCGGAACACTCAATATGCCATCCAGGGCGTCCCGCCCCCCAAGGCGATTCCCAGGCGGGTTCTCCGGGCTTAGAACCCTTCCACAGGGCAAAATCAAAAGCGTCTTTTTTCTTAGCCGCCTTTGTATCCTCAACTTCAACTCGCCCACTCGCCCCCGCTTGCAACTCCTCTAACTTACGTCCCGACAGTTTGCCATACTCACCAAAACGACGCACGGCATAGTAAACATCTCCGGCGGCGGGGTAGGCGTAATTTTTCTGTTCTAGGTCATAAATTAGCCGTTTAATCCCATCCAGGCAATGCGTCGCCCGGGGATAGGCATCCGCCTCATCCACATTCAGCCGCGCCATATCCTCAAAATACGCCTGAATGAAGCGTTCCGAGACAGCCTCCATCGAGGTTCCCTCTTGTCGCGCCCGATTCAGGATTTTATCGTCAATATCGGTAAAATTCTGTACGTAGTTCACATCATAGCCACGCCATTGTAAATAACGACGGGCAGTATCCCAGATAATGCAGGTTCTAGCATGACCCAAATGGCAATAGTCATAAGCGGTGATGCCGCAGCAATACATCCGCACCTTACCCGTCTCTACAGGGGAAAACGGTTCTTTACGACGGGTGAGTGTGTTGTACAGGGTTAGGGTCATGGCACAAGAACAGTAAACTCAGTTGGGAACGGATACGCAATAATGAGAAAGGATTGGCATATCCAGCGTACAGCTTGATGTCTTATTGAATCACATCTGTACGTTATCTTCCTATATTCTGACGTTCACAGACAGTTCAACATAGCGCCTTATGCAATCAGTTACAACTCAGTCTGCATCCGATCTAACCATGGACGCGGCGATACATGGCTTACCCGTCACGATTATTACTGGATTTCTCGGTAGTGGCAAAACGACGCTGCTTAATCATATCTTGAGCAACCAAGACGGTGTAAAGACTGCCGTTTTAGTCAATGAGTTTGGCGAAATCGGCATTGATAATGAACTCATTGTCACCACCGGGGATGACATGGTGGAATTGAGTAATGGTTGTATTTGCTGCACCATTAATGAAGATTTAGTCAATGCCGTTTACAAGGTACTCGAACGGGAGGATAAGGTGGATTATCTAGTGGTGGAAACCACAGGATTAGCTGATCCCCTACCCGTCGCCCTCACGTTTCTGGGAACCGAACTGCGAGACATGACGCGCCTCGATTCCATCGTTACCGTGGTAGACTGCGAGAATTTCAGTTTGGATCTATTCAATAGCGAAGCGGCATATAGCCAAATTGCTTACGGCGATATTATTCTGCTGAATAAAATCGACTTAGTTGATGAAGGTGATGTAGACGCCTTAGAGGTAAGAATTCGCGAAATTAAAGAAGGGGCGAGGATTATTCGCACCACTCAATCCCAAGTGCCATTACCGCTGATTTTAAGTGTAGGATTGTTTGAGTCGGATCAGTATTTTGATGAGTCATCGGATCATGACCATGATCATCACGATCATGAGCATCACCATGACCACGATTGCGATCATGACCATCACCATCATGAGCATCACCACGATCATGATCACTCCCATCACTTAGAAAATGATGGGTTTACCTCGATTTCCTTCCAGAGTGATAAACCCTTCAACATCCGGAAGTTTCAATATTTCTTAGACAATCAACTGACAACGAATATTTTCCGGGCTAAGGGAATTCTCTGGTTTGACGAAAGTCCAAATCGCCACATTTTTCACCTCAGCGGTAAGCGGTTTAATATTGAAGATGATCAGTGGAAAGGGGAAAAGAAAAATCAATTGGTGCTGATTGGTCAGGATTTAGACTCTGATAAGTTGTACAAGCAAATTGAGAATTGTCTTTGTTTACCCTCGGTAAATCGAGGTAAAGGATTTGGGACTTAACATTCTCCCTTCGTCATTCGTCATTTGTCATTTGTCATTCGTTTACTCCCCCATCTCCCTCTGCTCCCAGACGTGCCATGGCACGTCTCTACACCGCTCCCCCTTGATTTAAGGACATTCCGGATGCCGCCCCCCATGACTACAGATATATTGCAACTGATTGGTATCTAAATTTTTCGCCCGGGCAAAATTCACCCCCTGTACTCGCGCTCCCGACGCGGCGGCTGGAGGTTGGGTGATAAACTGATCCGATTTAACAGGCATCGCTGTGGCAAACATAGCGCCTAGGAAATCCGTTCCTGTCACCTTCGCCCCGCGTAAATCTACCGCACTCAAATTCGTATTCTGTAGCTTGGCATTTTGCAATTGAGCCTGACTCAAATTTGCTTTAACCAATTTCGTCGAACTCAAATCCGCATCCTGTAACTTGGCATGACTGAAATTGGCTCCCGATAAATCAGCCCCTTGCCAATTCGATTGGGTCAAATCCGCAAAGCTAAAATCTCCGCCAACGGCACTCACTTGACCGAGACTTCCCCCATGTAAATTCACCAGAGACGCCTTTACCTCTCCTAAATTCGCTCCCGTCAAGCTAGCATTTTCTAATACAGCTCTCCTTAAATCAGCACCAATTAGTTGAGCGCTGCTGAAGTTCGCGCCAATGAGATAGCTATCAGCTAAATTTGCCCGATTGAGAATTGCCCGGATCAAATTTGTGCGAGCCATCAAAACATTATTTAAATTTGCCCCGGTTAAATCAGCTTCCTTGAGTTCAGCCCCACTTAAATCCGCAATCCAATCATCAAATGTACCCCAGCGTTGATCCGCACCCGCCCCATAAAAACGGCTGTTTTGGAAACTGCCCCCAGCTAAGATGGCGGAACGGAAATTAAGTCCGGCTAGGTCAAGGTTATCCAAAACTAAGGTAAATTGAACTGAACGGGTGTCCATTTGACTCAAGTCAGTGCGACTCAAATCCGCGTCGTGCAGTTGACTGCTGTAGATGGTGAGAATTTTGGCGATCGCGCGATTGGTTGCCCGTTGTCGCAGGGCGACTAACTGCTGCTCTCCCGGCGTTCCCCGACGGGCTAATGTGTCTCGGTCATTTTGCAGCGCCTGATTCAACCGTTGCAACGGAGGTAGGGCTTCAGCACCTTTACTGACTAAGGCTTGCTGTAGGGTATCAATCAGACTCGGTGTGTTTTCCTGTCCCAATAAATCCACCAGAAACGGCACAGCACGGGGATCATCCAGCCTTGCCAGCGCCAGAATTGCCGCTTGTCGTTCTTCTAGGGCTGTGGCTGAGGTAGAACTCAACTGTTTAATCAGCGCTAGAAATACTTGGTTATTCTGTTGGTTAAATTCTCGCCAATTTGCCTGACGTTGAATATACACCTGAGTCCCGACAAACGTTCCCAAAACCGATGCCATTCCTGTAAATGAGAGAATTAGCAAGGTTGCTCCAGGATGGCGGCGCATCCACCACCACAGATGGGGGACTCGTCGAGATGAGGATTGGGAGGTGAGGACGATGGTGGTTACGGAGGGATGATTCGGCTGATCCTGTCTGGATGCGTCACTACGTTGATGCCAGCCGTTGTCAAATTCGAGGGTAACGGAGTGATCCCGATCAGCTGATCGCCAGCCGTTGAATGAGCCGGATGTCAATCCCTGAGACGCATTCACCACATAAGTACCTGCCATGCGATCGTGGAAGGTGCGGCGTCGTGAGTGAATCCAACCACTGCCATGTTCTACGAGTAGCATGACTCCCGCCAGTCCTAATAAAATGCCAAAGTCGGGAAATGCACCCGTATACCGCCACAGCAGATAAGCTGTACCGAGAGGTAATCCCCAGCGTCCGACTGCCTCACGCCAAACTGCCCGAATTAATCCCGGTGGGGTTCCCATTGGTGTCACCACCCGCAGCTTTAACCACTGTTTGGGCGTGGTTTGCCCTGTTTTCCCCAGTTGGTAAAGCTGCCAACTAACTACCACGACAGGTATAACAATTGCCCCACACCAGAACAAATTAGTCAGGGGGGCAACCTGACGATTTAATCGCGCTCGTGGATATGCCAGGGTTTTCGCGATCGCCTCTTCCGTTGCTGCGACGACAGGATTTATGGGAACGGGTTCAGCCGGGGAATGGTCTTTGGCATACTCGCCGATACTGTACGGAATGACCGCACTTGCCGTCACTAACGACACTTCCAGAACCACGGCTGCTAACCGCCGGGTCATCATCGGCAATGCCCGGTTTAGTCGCAGTGAAAATGATCGACTAACCGCTTGATTATGGACTTGTTTTATGGTAGGGCTAGTCATGTTCAATTCTCACGCGACGCGGATAAAGGGTGGGCAACTATTGGGGAGACTTAGGGGTAATGAAAAATTTATACACTACATAGAGGATTATTCCCAATAGGGCAAGGCTAATTAACGAGGTAATCAGTTGGAAAACAGTCTTCAAGAGGGATAAACTCAAGCTGCCGCCGACAATCACCACAATAACTTTACCAACGGTAGGCAGGCTGTTAAACCAAGCACTGATTTGATTGAACCGTTGCTTCATCGGATAGGTGTTATAGAAGGGCGGTTGAAAGGGATTGCCCACGGGCGTGAATTGGTCGTCGTCTCGATTCGGTTCCATCTGCCAAGAGAATTAGGTTGTAGAAATCAGGTTATATGTTTTGATTTTATCGGTTTGAGCAAGGTTTGGGGCAATTCTTAGGGGGTCAAACAGCGCCCATCGGGTAGAATTAACGGTTAAGTGACCAGACGTGCCATTGGGCGTCTGTAGGGGCGGGTTTTACCACTAACGTTTCGTTTTCACCCTGATATAACTAAACCCGCCCCGACCTAACTGTTCAATTATCACAAATTACAAATGACAACTGACGAGTGACAACTGACAAACAGGAACAGAGTCAGTTTCACGCTGTCTATTTATTTAAGATAATCAGCTTGAGAAAGATTTAGAACAATAAATAGTGGAGCTTAAGATAATGAAACGACTCAAACAGTGGATAATTGTTCCAACCACCTTAGCAATGCTGCTAGCGAACGCAGGTTTGCTCCATAGTCAAACCGTGCAACGGTTAGCGCCAGGATTTAATGCCCTAGAACTCCAAGGCACTTCCGCTCAAGGGAACAATTGCCAAGTGGGTAATATCCAACCGCAGTATACAATCACATTGGAACAAGACTTCGGTTCGTTGAACTTCAGCCTCCAAAGCGCTGGTCAATCGGCTTTGATCATTGAACCATTGAATTCAACAGGTGAACCCGTGGCAAGTGGTAGACAATGTGTGTTAGCCACTGCGCCAGGGCAAACCGTTGAAGCACCGGGATATTGGGAAGAAGGCACTTACAAGATCTATATTGTCGATAGCACTGGAGGGCAAAGTTATACTCTCTCCATTAGTCAGTAGCTAGGACAAATAAAGAAAAATTCAAATCGCTCAATCCCTTGTCAGGCAAGCTTTTTTCTGCACTATTGCCCATTGCCTATTGCAAGAAAGCCTAGCGCGTAGCGCTATATCTGACAATGGGCTTAATCTTCAAGTTGCTTTACTGAAACCTCTACGGCGTCTACATCAATCGTACCCGGCGGCGTCAAGCGGTTAAACTGACCCTGTTCGACTTTCAACAATTCGCCACAGTTGGGACAGCGACATTCGGTACGATTAAACCCGGTAAACTCGTAGGTACAGACAGGACATTTGTCCTCAACCAAGTTACGCTGCAACCACCAGCGGAAGCCAATCCAGCCAATCACAGGCGCTAGGATGACTAACCCAATCAGAATTAAGAATCCGTTGACCAGCCAGCCCAAGCCAACTGTTCCCAGTAAGAGAAAGGTGGCTAATAGGGTGAGCCAACAGCCCACGCCTGATAGGTTAAACTGAGCAAGTTTTGGATCGTACTGGTTCACGGTACTTTTTGGAAACTGACTATCTCCATCCTAGTTCACATCGGTTCTAACCTGAGAGGTGAAAAGCTACACCCTACCAACAACGGTTTAACTGCTAATCATTTCCGCTGATGCAGATTGCCCTAAACGGGGTTCAGTACCGACAAGTAGGCGCTGAATATTGGCTCGATGGCGCAAGATAACGTATAGTCCCGCCACAACCCCAAATAGCTGATAGGGCAATGGTTGAGCTAAGACTATCATCAAAACAGCAACTGCGATCGCAGCCGCAATCGAACCCAGAGAAACAATCCGCGAGAAACTGACTACCCCAATAAAGATTACCAATACACTCAGCGCGACGAACCAAGACATAGCCAATAAGACGCCTAACCCTGTAGCGGCTGATTTTCCTCCCGTAAAGTTAATCCAGATTGATTTACTGTGACCCAACATAGCCGCCAAAGCGACAACAGCCACCAACCAAGGTTTCCAGATATCCGGCATCACGGATGATCCCGTTAGGGCAAAGAAGCCATGTACCAACGCAACAGCACCCACTCCTTTCGCCGCATCAACCAGTAAAACGACTAAAGCTGGACCTTTTCCCAGGTTTCTCAAAACATTGGTCGCCCCCGTTGATCCCGAACCGATTTCCCGAATATCAATTCCTTTAACCAGACGTCCTGCCAAATATCCAGTTGGAATTGAGCCAAGTAAGTAAGCACTGATCAGCAGTAGCCCAATCCAACTCAACTCACGCATCATTGTTTTAAACCCTCCACAATTAAAAATCTAGGGGAGATAGTTACTTTATTTATTGGAACATCTCCCCTAGCCGATTTTATATGGGAGCGTGTGATACGGGTAAGGGCATGGCAGGAAAATCGTAACATTCGTTACCTATATCTCCCTCTTATGACCGAAGGGTGGATTTTTTTGAGAGGTGATCAGTAGATTCCTTAGTAATTACTCAGTTGCTGAGGATCGGGAGCAAAGGCTAACCAAAGCGGAAATTGCAGAATTGAAAGACTAATCTGGTCTTCTGTTTCATCCACAATAATTAAAGGAAGTTGCTTCTGGGTCATTAAGCGATCGGCTTTTTGCACGAGGGCGGATGGTTCCTCAAATAAAACGACCCCCCGTTCTGGACCAAAATCACTGCGGGCAATACCCAGACAATCCTGCAATCCTCTGCGCCACTCTCCTAGCCGTTCAGGGGTATTGGCAAGAACCAAGGTTCGTAGTCTATCACCGTAAAGCGTCCGCATAACAGACATCACGGCGGAGGCGACCAAAATATTTTGCAAGCGGCTACCGATAGTGCGAATCGCCCCACGCCCCCCTTGACTAAAAAACCAATTGGACACTCGCTCGGCATGAATTGGCTCAAACGTGCGACGCAATTGCCAAGGCGGACCGTAGTAATCTGGCATTTTGCGGTATTGGTCAATAATGTCCCGAATTTGCTGGATCTGATCCTGAAACGCCTGTTCAGCAAATTTGGGTGTAGGAGAAGAAACTGGCGACTGAGGTTTATCCATCCTAGGTTGGGAAAATTCTGCCGTCGGTTCGGCTAATTCTAACTCTTCCGCCGCTACAACCAAGTCTTGTAAACTACCAACCAAATAGTCTTTAAAACCCTGCACCCGAATTGCCAATTCTTGAGATACCCCAGCAAATGTGGTTCGCATTTCCGTGCGAATGCGTTCTCGGCGGCGTTCTAGTTGCTCCACAGAAATTAAAAGGGCTTGCTTGCGCTGCTCTAATTCGCTTAACCCCTCTTGGAGCATTTGTTGGATGGTGGCTTGGGTTTTGGTTAACTGGTCAGATAAAATCAGATTTTGGCTGGCTTGTAGCTGGGCAATTTTTTGCCTCAACTGTTGTTCTTGCGCCTCAAGGTCCGCGATCGTTTGAGTTAAATTCGCGACGGTTTCCTGTTGGTTTCTTGATGGTGTCATCTGACTATCATCTGGCGCAGGTAAATCTAAAGCATTTGAAGAGTCAGCTTGGGGTTGTGTCACGTTAGATTGGTCAGATGAATTGGTTAACGGCTCAGATCGTTCTGCTTCGGGTTTTTGCTCTGGAGAGTCTTCATCAAATTCCTCAGAGATTGGTTGTTGTTCTAAATTGGATTCTTGGGTTTGTGGTTCGTCTGAATTCATTGAATAATTAATATCTGATAATGATTTACATTCCCAACCCCTAAACGGTGGGACTATTCTCTAGGGCGAGTTACCGGGCAAGAGAGCCTTTGGTACAAGGTGTTCTCAAGCCTAAGCGTTAATTTCAGCAAGGCATATCGGAAAGTAGTCTCAACTCTGGGGACAGCGCTCCTCTAAGCAACGTTTAAGCTGTTTGGGATCAAATAAAATTGGCAAGAAGTGGATGCTATTAACTTCCTTAAAATAGAAAAGGATTGGAAACGATGACCAGAAGATCCGCCAATTTGACCAGTCTTTATACGGAAAACGGCGAATTAGAGTCTGGGAACGATAGACATCCAATGCGGTTTCTGTAAATTGCAGACGGATAGTTACCGCTTGAATCATTAAAAATAACCCGAAAAGAGCAATGAGTAAACCGACCCAAACTTGGAGCAGCACCATAGGTATACTGCCCAGAACCAATACCAAAGGAATCGCGTAGCTAGGGGCAAGTTCGATGGTTTGGGTTGATGAAGATGAAGAAGTAGCAGAGGTCACTAGACTAAATTCCCGTTGTTTATCGACACAAATGATATATTTTAACGTATCGCGGAAGTCCCCACCCTCAATAGGCGGATTTTCGTAGCCGTCAGGATTCGTAGCCGTCAGGAAAGAATGACGCCTATAGGGTGGGGATAGGGAGCGGATTGCCGGAGGAACGGAGGCAATCAATCTTGAGGTTTTTCCTGGGACTTGATATAAGCCTTAATTCTCTCAATGGGCGCCTGTATTTAGTCACGAACACGATATGCAGTTGAATAGAAAATACAGAGTGAGAACCTTTTCTAGCTTTCACTTGACATACCCCCACTTTAAGGTGCTAGGTTAAGTGTAACAGGAGTGAACAGCGATGCCAGTCCGACGTGTAACTTTTCGGCTATACCCCAATAAGAAGCAAGAGCAGACATTGCGGTATCACCGTAAGTTGCATAAAGATCTGTATAACGCTGCTGTTTGCAATCGGTTCACCCAGTACCAAAAGTTTAACCATCGGGTTGACTACTTCGAGCAACAAAACTCCTTGCCCGCTTTCAAGGAAGTTTGGACTGAGTACAAGGAATGTAACAGCACGACCTTACAAGCCACTTTAAAGCGTGTCGATTACGCTTTTAATCGTTGGTTTAAAGGGTTAGCTAAACGTCCTAGGTATAAGTCAATCAAGCATTATTCTGGCTGGACGTATCCGAGTAAAACAGGCTGGAAGGTACACACAACAGGTGATAACTGTTATCTAGATTTAGCTAAAATTGGTTCGATTCAGATGCGCGGTAAAGCCCGTATCTGGGGAACTCCAACGACCTGCACCCTTGTCTACCGTAATGAAAAATGGTATGCCAGTATAACCGTCAACCTAACCGAATTGCAAGCAGCGACAAGACAAACAGATTTTGGTTCAGTTGGCATTGATTTTGGGTGCAAGTCAGCATTAGCAATTACCGATGGGGAAAATCATTCTTTCATTAAAGCTCCTAAATTACTGCGAAAAGCTGAGGCAAAAATTAAGCATCTTTCCAAGGGAAAGCGTCGTAAAACGGCTCCCAATAGAAAGAAGAAACAGAAAGGCCCGAGTCGGTGGAAAAAGACCCAAGCAAAAATTAGCAAAGTAACCCGTAAGATAGCTAATCAGCGTCAAAATTGGGTACACCAAGTAGCAACAGACATTGTTCGCTGTAATAGCTTCGTTGCTACGGAAAAACTAGAAGTCTCTAGAATGACCCGCAAAGCCAAAAAAGGCAAACGAAAGAAGCAAAAGGCTGGGCTAAATAAATCCATTTTAGACGTGGGTATGGGGATGCTGAGGTCAGCGATTGAGTACAAAGTAAAAGACGCTGGCGGGGTTTTTATCGAGGTTCCTACTCGAAAAGTGAAACCATCCCAAACCTGTCCTAACTGTGGAAACCAAGCGCAAAAGACTTTGGATGAAAGAGTTCACCATTGCCATAAATGCAAATTCACGATGGACAGGGATTTAGCCGCTGCCTTAGTAATGCTTTTGTGGGCGTTAGGAATTCTACCGGGGTTTGGAACGAGCCTCGTAGACGAGTCAAGCCTCTAGCTCTACTTCAGAAACCCGTCAGTGTAAACAAACGGGAAGCATGAAGCAACTAGGGCAAATGAAGCGCCAGAAACACAGTCCTACTGGTCTGGTTGTAGAAACAAGGGACCTCAACGAAGTAGGTCTGGGTAGTTCATTATACCTCTGACTACAGAACTGCACTGCCTGTGCCTTGGAACATCAGCCACGATAAAAAAAAGTTAGTGATGAAAATTGCCAGTAAAGCCGTGACGACTGCCGTTGTTGTGGATTGACCGACTCCTTTGGCACCACCAGTCGTTGTTAATCCCCAGCTACAGCCAATGACAGCTATCAGCATCCCAAACACAGCGGCTTTAATCATCGCCGTAAACAAATCCCAGATTCCCAGGAAATTCCGGGCGGAATCCAGAAAGACAGATTGAGGAATATTGTAAAAATTAATAGCAATCAATACGCCGCCCGTCATGCCGAGAATAATTGAGAGAATTGTCAATAACGGCAGCATTAGACAGCAGGCAATGACACGAGGGATGACCAAATAATCAATGGGATCGGTTTTGAGCATATAAAGTGCATCAATTTGTTCAGTCACGCGCATTGTGCCAATCTCAGCCGCAAATGCTGAACCCACTCGTCCGGCAATCACCACAGCCGTTAATACAGGCGCAAGTTCCCGGCTCAATGCCAGTGCCAAAACCCCTCCAATGGCTGTAGTTGCCCCAAAGTTAATAAATTCTCGCGTTACCTGAATTGTAAACACGGCACCGATAAAAGTAGCCGTGATTAGGGAAATGGTGAGTGAATCCGGACCAACAACTGCCATTTGCTCCAGGGTATTGCGTCGGTAGATTTTGCCACCGAGAAGATGAACGATGACTTGACCGCCTAACAAAATGGCAGCTAGCAAGCGCTGGAGCCACAATCCTAAGCTAGAGGAGGAGGTTTCATTCATTCGTCATTCGTCATTTGTCCTTGTTCACTGTTGACTGTTGACTGTTCACTGTTGACTGTTGACTGTTCACTGTTGACTGTTCACTGTTGACTGTTCACTCTCCAAGAACTATCTGCTCTCATTTGATTCCACACGGAAACGTTCTACAGAATTGAGTAGATCTCGTGCCACACCAACTAAGTTTTGTAAGGCACTGGATACCCGTTGGGCTTCCTGAGAGGTTTCTTGGGCAGTTAGTTCAACCGATTGCATGACTTGGGCAACAGCACGAGATGTTTCGGTTTGCTCCACCGTATCCGCTTTAATTGCCCGCACCAGCGCATCAATGCGATTGGACACTTGAATAATATCTTCCAATGCTTGTTTGGCTTGCTCTGCCCGTTTAGTCCCATCAATAACCTGCTGGGTGCCTTCTTCCATCGCCGTCATCACCGAACCCGTTTCGCTTTGAATCTGCATGACGATTTGCTCAATTTCTTTGAGTGCCTTGGCTGAACGGTCTGCCAGTTGCCGCACTTCATCGGCAACGACGGCAAACCCTCGACCCGCCTCTCCAGCTCGAGCTGCCTCGATACTGGCATTGAGCGCTAACAGGTTGGTTCGGGATGCAATTGTGGAAATTACGGCGACAATCTTGGAAATTTCCTGGGAAGATTCAGCCAGTCGCTTGACTTTTCGCGTAGTTTCTGCTACAGTTTCCCGAATTTGCAAGATGCCTGCCACCGTATGTTCTACCGCGTGACCGCCTCTGTGGGCGACATCCGCAGCGGTGTGAGCAACTTCCTCGGCTTCCCGGGCGGCTTCAGCGACTCGTTGAATGGAGTCGGTCATCACCTGAACGGAGTTGAGGGTAACCGCTAGTTCCTCGGCTTGGCGCAAGGCGTCATTGGATAAACTGCCTGCAAATGCCGCACTTTCAGTCGAACCCTTTGTCACTTTACGGGCGGCATCTTTTACTTGTTGAACGATTTCCCGCAGATTTTGAATGGTGAGGTTAAAGGAGTCAGCCACCGCTCCCAAAACGTCGGCTGTTACTTCAGCTTGTACCGTTAAGTCCCCTCGTGCAGCCCCTTCAACATCATCTAGCAATCGAATTACCTGGCGTTGCAGGTCTTCTTTGGCTTGCTCTTGTTCTTCGGCTTTGCGGGTGGCTTCGCTGGTGGTGGTGAGGATTACTCGCGCCATCTGATTAAAACCTGAAGCCAGTTGACCCAGTTCTCCCTCGGAGTAAATGGGGACACTGACATTCAGATTCCCCTGAGCAACGGCATCAAACTGGGTTTGTAAATCCACTGTGACTTGTTGAATCTGGCGAGTGGTGATCCGACCCAAAAACAGGGTAACGCCAAAACTAGCTGCAAATGCTGCACCACTGGCTAAAGCATGGGCAAATTTGAGATTCGCGATCGCGGGTTGAGCTTGCCCTTGGGGTACTGAACTTCGCGCAGCAATACTTTGTGCCGAAAAACTGACTAAGGCAACGACAAAAGCGGAGGCAATCCCAGCCGCAAACGCCATAATCCACTGTTTATGATGGAGGGAAGCATTTTCAAAGGGAGCCAGCCACCCTTGATCAACATTAACGACAGCTTCATGTCCCCCCTCTTTGGCTTGACTAAAAACTGGGAGTTGTTCAGTTGAGCTACCAATACTGAAAATTTCTTCATCACTATCAACTGAGCGATACTCCTGAGCCGATTGCTGGTGAGCCCCTACACTATCTCGGACAGCATCGCCATTTTCGCTAACTCCCTCACTTTCGCCACCTGCTGGTATGACTCCACTGTTACTTAAAACATCAAAATCTGATTCACTCGCGCCCGACTCAGCTAATTCATCCTGATCGTCTATGGCGAAATCGGGAAGAGAGCCTAAATCATCTTCAAATACATCAAAAGCGTCTAAAAAGTCTTTGTCCGTTTCAAGTTCTGAGAAGTTCTCAGCATCAGCCTCAGCAACTTCATCTATAGGGAATGAGTCATTGCCGAAAGCATCGTCAAAGTTCTCAAAGTCGAAGTGATCATCGGGAGCGTTAAATCCATTCTGATCGAAGTCTGATTCATCCTGAGTGTAGTCCTGGCTTTCAAATGCTTCAATCGCCTCATCCGTCTCCTCAGCCGAATAGTCAAACTCATCGGTATCCGTTGGTAAACTTTCCCCCAACTCCCCTGAATTCATCAGTAGGGTTTCGTCTTCATAAACGGGGTGGTCTGGATATGACTCGTCAATCGATTCATCATGCCAATCCTCCATTTCCTGATCAACGTCCGATAAGTCTTCATCGAAATGGGATTCTGACTCATAAGAGGGTGGAATCTGCTCCTCAGCATCTTCAAATTCAGGGGCGCTACCGGGAGGCATGACAAATGTTGCCGCCGTATCATCCTCATCAAATTCCGCTGAAAAGTCCTCAAAGTGATCCTGATAATCTGCCTCGTTAAAGGAAGTGTCATTTAAATCAAAATCATTTGTTGTCTCCTCAATGTTTTCCTGGTAATCTGCCTCGTTAAAGGAAGTGTCATTTAAATCAAAATCACTTGTTGTCTCCTCAACATTTTCCTGATAATCTGCCTCGCTAAAGGGGGTATCATTTAAATCAAAATCACTCGATGACTCATAATTTTCATCGTCTACCTCAGCAAAGGGGTTGTCATTTAGATCAAAATCACTCGATGACTCATAAAGATTGTCAACATCACCACTCTCTTCGTCTAAACCGGACAAGGCAAATGGATTGGATTCATCTACAGAACTTGGCTCGTCTGTCGTCTCTGATTCAATAGCTGAACTATCTAGGGGTTTGGCAAAGGGCGAAGATGAGGTTGAGTCAAAATCATCCCCTATTCCCGCTTCATCCAAATCTAAAGCCCCTAAATCGAAATCCTCAGACTCATCAATAGACTCATCAATAGCTTCCGAGTCTTGCCAGGTTTCTAATGTAGGTATCTCATTCAAATCGTCGGTTTCATCAATATCGTGGAAATTGTTATCGAACTCCTCTGTGGATGGGGGTGAATCGCCAGAATCGAATTCACTGGACAATTGATTAGCATCTTCTAGACCTTTATGGGCATATTCGATAAAATCAGGTTCAGACGTTAAATTAAGAACTTGCTCATAGTGTTCCCGTGCTTGATCGTACTGATGTAGACCATAGCAACAGATATGACCCTTAAGTAACAAAGCACTTGGATCATCGGGATACTCTTCAATCAACCGACTAATAAGATCGGCCGCTTCTTGGTATTTACCTTGTGCGTAAGCCGTTTGTGCTTGTGTATATTCCTGAACGTAATCTGTACTTGATGCCATTGACCTCCTCCCTTTGCTCACCAGGAAAAAGTAACAAACAAAAGGTTACTTTCTTTTTCCTTTCTTTTACTGTTCATTCATGCTGCCCACCGCGCTGCTCGTAGAATTGCCACCTGATCGAGAAGTCGTAAAAATTGATTAGATTCTGGATCTAATAACCACTCTCCTTTTAAAAAAGGTGCCATCGTATCAGGAACATTCATTGCCATTTGTAATTGCTCCACATCTAACCAATCCATGTCCACAATCCGCTCCACTGCTAAACCGAGCATTGTATCTTGATCTTCGATGGCAATGACGGGAATTTCTGATCGGTCTGTATTCACAGGGATCGCATCTCCCAGAAATTGACCCAGATCACCAACCCATATAACCCGACCTCGCATATTGATTGTCCCCAATAATAAGGGGGAAGCATTAGGGATGGGGGTAATCTGGTTGGGAGATGGCTCAAGCACTTCTTTGATCCCAGTCGCTGGTAAAGCAAATTCCATACCAGAAGGGACGTAAAATCGCAAGTGTAATTCACCCTCAGGACTTTCTAGTTCTTGCAATTCTGGGGCTTGATCTTGACCAGTATCTGTTAAAAAATCCGGATTTCCAACCATTCGCAGCTAGAGTCTTAACTATATTTATGACCTGAGTAGCTGTTTGACTGTGCCAATCAACTCGGTGGGCTGAAAGGGCTTAGCGATGTAAGCATCTGCCCCTTGCTTCATGCCCCAATATCGATCAAATTCTTCGCCTTTTGAAGAACACATGACCACGGGTACATTTTGGGTTTTGGGATCAGCCTTTAAACGACGACAGACCTCGTACCCATTCATACGAGGCATAACAATATCCAATACCACTACATCAGGACGAGACTGCAGAATATGTTCTAAGGCTTCCACTCCATCGCTTGCCACAGAGACCGTCAACCCACTGCCTTTGAGGAGGTCTGAGATCATCTGTCGCTGTGCCAAACTGTCTTCTACAACCAAAACTGTACTCATAACCCCCTACCTGATTTGCCAATAAGCGCACGAATTTTGAACGTGAACTGAGCTGTATCGTTGAGCTATACCCTTAAACATAGATAGAGTAATGATTAATGTATCCTTTATGGTAGCTTCATCCTGAACTGATCCCTTTCTCTATTGTGACAGGCTTAACTGCGAAATAGATCAGGGCGTATCGCTGTATGAGTCTATGAGGTGATTGTAGCGGAAGAATTACCTTCCTGGGTGTTACATGATCATCGCTGTTGTTAAGCCGATGCTGATTTAGTAATATCGCTTGCCTTGACCTCCTCCTCTAGGACTTGGCGGGAACTATCGAAACTCATTTTTTCCGGATCTCCCGGACCTACGTATTTCTCCAATAACATCAACAGCTCACTGGCTCCAAACGGTTTAGTCAAATAGTCCGTTGAGCCTACCATGCGAGCTCTCACACGGTCAATAAAGCCATCTTTGCCCGTCAGCATAATGATTGGAGTTTGTCGAAATGTCGTCGATTGTCGCAACATGCCACACAGTTCATATCCATCGAGTTGGGGCATGACTAAATCACAGAGAATTAGAGCTGGTTTGATTTGGAAGAGTAAGCTGAGAGCTTTGAGGGGATTTTGAATTGCCGTTACTTCATATCCTTGGGCTTGCAGCATATACTCGACGGTTTTGCCAACTGCCTTGTCATCATCAATACAGACTACAGAGGGTGCATTATCTGCCCGGGTGGATTCCCAAGGTTGTCGAACGGCGAGGGTTTGTTGAGGTGCTGACGTCAGCAATTGAATCCAACCCCGTTGGATATAGGGGTAAATAGCTCGGGTGACAGTCAGGATGTCACGATTGAGATAGCGAGCCATCTGTCGCAGAGAATTTTTGCCATTCGCCCACCGTTTGAGGGTTCTAAATGCATTCTCCGGTAATGCTGCCTTTAATTTCGTTTCATCCGTAATCAGTGGGCATTGATTAGGGGATTGGATATGGGGATGAAACTGCTTCCACTCCTGGACTTGCTTCATAATCTTGGTCACTAGGGGGGCAATTTCTAAGGTGGTGAGTTGGGGCGCTAAGGCTGGACTAACCTCGAAGACAAAATATCCATTGTGGAGGCTCAACAGGTCAAATAGGGTTTCATGTACCATACTGTGGAGAATGCTGCGCCCTTGAGCTGGCGTGATAATATGGTTTTCTAGCAACGCCCAAAGATAGCCATATTCGGGAGCATTGGTCGAAGCAATCGACGGTTCTTCGATGTCATCCAAAGCTGCTTCAGCTCGATAGCGACGCAGGTAATCGCGCAGTCGTGACAAACTGTGATCACTGTTTGCCGCATAAGCAATTTGTCCGTTGAGAAAAAAAACAAACCAAAATGGTCCAGGGCAACGGGGTGGGGTCGCGAGGTGAGAGCGTCCCTGGATAAATTGATGAGTCACATCACTACCAGGGTTATTGGTGTGGAAGCTTTGCGCCTCAACTAAAAGTTCTCCTGTGCGCTGACCCAGTTCGATCAGTTGCAGGATACTGCGGATATCAATTTCATTTAACGTTCCCTGCATTTTAAGGAAAATGTACTCCTAAAACCTTGCGTTCAATGCTGAGGCGCGAATGGTCTGTTGGGTTCCCAAGTTGCCTGCCATCTTAACCTCAACCCCAACTTGATGCTTGACCACCACCGCTGACTGACCATGTTAAGATATCATCCAATTAGTTAGGTGGGAATGGATCGTTTAACGGATGTGTTTCAACAGAGCAATTTAAACTTTAAATTTAACTTTGCTCAATAGAGCCATTGAAATTTATAGAAGAAGAGTCAATCAAAACCTCCATGTATTCAGTATAATTGAGGATTAGACTTGCTGTAACACCTCCTGATCAGGCGGGTTGGACGGCGGTGAGCGATCGCTTCGCTGGCGTTAATCACCAATTAGCAGGGTTGGCTAGGATACAGGGGCAAGGCAATGGCTTCAGGAGACTAATTAGCTAAAATTTTATAGCCAATGGAGTAGGATCGAGCAAAAAGCTGGTGTCTGTACCAGTCAAGGACTTATAATCTCTGATAGAAATTCATAACTAATTGTAATACAGCCAAAGTCATGCATCGAGAATGGCTTCGTTAAATAAACTTCAACTACCCCGCGCTACTGACGTAGAGCGCGAAGATGGTAAGGAACAGGGGTTCAATCAGCCAAGGCTACTCTGTTCCTAGCTTACCTAAACTTGCCCTTTAAGGAGGGTTGGGTTGGAGATATGTAGCATTTCTCGATCTGTCAGGACTATCCGGTGGTAGCTTAGATTCAGGACAATAATCCAAGACACGGCTACCTCTGTCACTTTCTAAAAGCTAGCATTGTAGACAAAGCTGCTCGGTCTATAAATCAGGGTTAGCTCTCTCGAACATCAGGAGCAGTGCGACCAGCAACCCAATCAACTAAGATTTAGTTCAGGTTGGCTTAGTCAAGAATTGGGCACAAGACAAGTAAAGAGGACGATCAGTGTGCTGTATCTAGCAGAAGTCAAAAAGCAGAAAACTGGCCCTTTTGGCGGCAGTAAGACCGAACTCAAACTGCTGGCTTGTCAGCGGAATGATCAGAGTTGGAGCGCTGTCCCAGGTGATGAAATCATCCCAGGAGACGAAGCCGGTGGTATGAGCGATGGGGCTTTGGCAATTGTCAATGTCAGTAACAATCGGATTCAAGGCGAAGTTGAGCCAGCCGGGACGAGACTGGCGAGCATCTTACAAAATTTTTCGCGTCTGTTGGACAAGGCGAAAAGTCAAGAAGAAGAAATTGAACAGTGGAAGCAGTCCTTGACGTATCAAAGTCAAGAACTCAACCGCCGCGAGATGGAAATGGAAGCGCGGTTGGAACAGATGCAAGCCATGGAGGAAGAGGCTGAACAAATCGATCAGCAGCGTCAAGACTTAGAAAGTACGAAAGAGGAAACTGAACGCCTCAGAGAGGAGTTTGATCGAAAACAACAGGAACTTGAAGGCGCTTGGGAACATCTGCGCGGTGAACAGCGGCGTTGGGATGAGCAAAAAGAACAACTGCAACAAACTTCGGGTTTAAGTGAGGACGATGTTGCGGCGATGCAGGAGTTGCTCGATCGCCTATCGACGGCTGTCGCTCCTACAGATACTGTGCGGGAACAGTTGAATCAAGCGTTTGACATCATTGATCAACAGCAGTCAGAACTAGATAGTGACTGGCAAAAACTAGACAATCAGCGCCAACAAGCAGAGCAACGCCAAAGCGAAATTGACGAGCAAGCTGAGGACATTGACCAGCGTCAGCAAGAGTTAGAGCAGGTTCAAACCTCATTTGAAGAGGCACAAGCGGAATTGAAGGTGCAGCGGAATGCTTTGGAGATGAAGCAGGAATCCGTACATCTACTCAGCCTGCAACTTCAAACTCATCAAGAGTTACATCAAGAACTTGCTCGTTTAGCGACCAGTTCAGCCGATGTTAAAATTAGTCAAGAGGTTAACATTCAAGCGCTGGAAAATATGCCCCTGGGTGAACTCCAGGAAATCGTGCAAAATTTACAGCAAGATTTGGAGAGGACGGTGCGCTTTGTCAACGACCAGGAAGAGGAACTCACATTCCAGCGCCAAACGGTTGAAGAAATCCAGGAAAAAATTAATAACGCCAGCGAGTACGATCGCATTAGTTTGGAAAGTGAGCTAACCGACGAGCAAGACCGCTACCAAATGTTGGATGAAACCCTCGTCGGTCAACGCCGCAACCTGCGGGAGAGGGAAGAGATTTTCAATCAGCATAATCGAGTTTTACGCCGTCGCCAGGGAATTAGTGAAGGGGGTAGCACCGATACCCATAAAATCGACCTCGGTCCTGTCTTAAACCAGCTCGAGGAACAGCGACAACAGCAGGAAAGCGAACTGGAAAAACTGGAAAACCAAGTTGAGCAAATGCGCCAAAGCATTAGCCAAGCCGAGGAAATGTTGAATCAGCAAGAAAGTGAGCAAGATACCAAACGCTCTGAGTTACAAGGTTTGGAAGAAAACTGGCAATCGATGAAACAGGAAGTCACTGAACTGTGGAGTCAAGTGAATCTGTATCAAGAACTCTTACCGCCCAAGCAAGAGGCTCTGAATCAAATTCGCCAGATCCTCGACGCGATCGCAGAAGCTCTCAATCAAATTCAGGAAGTTGGCGATTATCAACTCCAAGCAATTTCCGAGATGCGGCAAACAGTTGATGGTATGGTGGAATCACCGGAACTGGCGGCTTCCTAGAGCTGAGGGGGCGGGTAAACGACTTGAGGAATTGGCAGGGTGTAGGGTGTGGGATGTAGGGTGTGGGTTAATAATAGGAAAGCGTGACAGCTTAGTCCGCTAGACTGGTTTGCCAAATAATCCAATCCCCTTCGACTTGAGCGCTGGCTCCTCCGGGAAAGGTTGAAGTGCGGGAGCGATTGGGCGCGTGAATTAAAGCGGTAATCGCTTCGATTTGCTCAAAATTGGCAGCCGTCGGTTGGACGATCGCTAAAAACTGCCGAATCGCACGACGTTGTAAGGCGAGATTAGCTTGTCGCAAGACTACGCGATTGAGTTTGGGCGTTGTATCGGGTTCATGCTCACTCCTAGAACCCATAGCTTGTTCTCGTAGCGATCGCGCCGCCGTCTCTAAATACTCCACATCCGCCCGTAACAGTTCTGCTGTATGACCGAGAGCAGTTTCCACCCTCGGATTAAAATGAGTTTTGAGATAAGGCAGTACCTCTTGGCGAATGCGATTACGAGCATAGCGGAGGTCTTGATTATAGGCATCCAGCCAAACCGGGAGGTGCTGTTGCTCCACAAACTCCCCCGTTTGCCTACGGGTAACCTCTAGCAACGGGCGTACTAGCTGTACCCCTGCTACTAGAGGACGTTGCCAGGTCAGCGATTGGAGACCATCAACCCCCGTCCCTCGAATCAGATTATACAAAACCGTTTCCGCGCGATCGCTCTGGGTGTGAGCCGTGACTACATATTGAAATTGATAGGTGTGAGCAATCTTCCCCAGTGCCTGATAACGCCATTGTCGAGCCGCTCCCTCGCTTTTAGTCACTTGATCCGCAATTTCCAGATAAAAAGGAATCGCCCAACTCTGAGCCACTTGTTCAATGTGAGCCGCCAACCCCTTATCTGCAGACCAACGGTGATCACAATGCGCGATCGCTAATTGCCATTTCCACTTCGGCTGCAAATCTAACAGCAGTTTCATCAAACAGAGGGAATCTTGTCCCCCCGATACCGCCACTAAAACAGGATGACTTGGCGCTAATAGCTGTCTTTGCCGTAGCGTTTGATGAAGACGGGCGTGAAGTAGCGTCCAATCTGAACGTTTAGACATTCGTTATTTGTCATTCGTCCTTCGTCATTCGTCCTTTGTTGAGGAAATCGCTTCCCCAGCTTCCAGACGTAGCATGCTACGTCTCTACATGCTTCCCCAACTCCCCCTGCTCCCTCATTTCCACCAACCTACTGAACGTTACTGATTACTTTGCCAACCTTCTTGACTCATTTCTTGCCAAACATCATCGAGAAGGGAGTCTGTCTCATTATTCTCCTCTTCCTCTAAGGAGGAAAAATCACCTAAATCAAACTCATCTTCATCACTAGCAGAGGTTTCATCAAAATCGAGTTCCTTATCACTTTCTGTGGAAATCGATCCCAAATCTAGCAACTCCTCGTCGTTGCTGGTGCTTTCCTCTTCCATCTCCAACTCTTCTTCGATGCTGCTGGAGAGTTCATCAAATTCATCATCAAAGCTAGCTGATGTATCTTCCTCCTCCTCGACAGAGAGTTCCTCTAAATCACTCTCAAAGCTGACAGGTGACTCTTCCTCCTCCTCTACAGAGAGTTCATCGAAGCCACTCTCAAAGCTGACAGGTGACTCTTCTTCCTCACCGGGAGACATTTCATCGAAATCACTCTCAAAGCTGACAAGTGGCTCTTCCTCCTTACCGGGAGACATTTCATCGAAATCACTCTCAAAGCTGACGGATGGCTCTTCCTCCTCACCGGGAGACATTTCATCGAAATCACTCTCAAAGCTGACGGATGGCTCTTCCTCCTCCTCGACAGAGAGTTCATCGAAGTCGCTTTCAAAGGTAACAGGTGGCTCCTCTTCTTCTAGCCCCTCCATGGAAAAGCTTGTCCCCTCATCCATGAAGTCACCGAGGCTGTCTTGCTGTTGATCCTCAGCAGATAATTCATACTCATGATCCGCCTCATCCAGACTCATCGACGGCTGTTCTACATCAAAGTCCTCATCCATGCTGATTGAGGACTCTTCCTCAGCCAGCTCATCCTCAGTCTCAGCGTCTCCACTGACGGGTGCTACTGGTGTTTCATCCTCAGCCACCTGGGGACAAAATTCCAGATTGATTCTCACCTTGCCTTTTTGCCAGCCACCGGAACTAAATCGCAAGACTTCACAGGAGATACCCTCCTCACTAAACCAGGCATTTTTGTCTTGAGTCCATTCGCTCAACCCATGCTCAAGCTGCGTTTTGATCGCGTCCGCCAATTCGCTTACTCGAAAGGTACGATGCCCAATTAAGATTTGCGCTGATTCGTCAACGGATAAGACTTCACCACTAGCGAGTGGCTCAAACTGATTATCTACGCCCATTTTCCCCGATTAACGTTCTACTTGTGTGCTTAATGATTTACAAATTGGGTCATTCCCTGGATCACCTAGGAGTAAGCGATTTGGTCGTCGCGTTGATCATTCCTGGAATGCCTAGAAGAACCAGCCGTAGGAATGCAATCCTTTACCCAATAGATTCACCCCAAGATAACAAATCCAGACTACAACAAATCCTGTTGCCGCTAGGATAGCAGGTCTGCGTCCTTGCCACCCTCGGGTAATGCGAGCATGAAGGTAAGCGGCAAAGACTAGCCAGGTAATTAATGCCCAGGTTTCTTTTGGGTCCCAACTCCAATAGGAACCCCATGCCTCATTTGCCCAAACTGCACCAGCAATAATGCCAATCGTCAGCAACGGAAATCCTAGCCCGATAATCCGATAGCTAATATTATCTAACGTATCTGCTAAGTTGAGGCGTTGGGGAGAAAGGGTGGGGGCGCTAGCCAACTCGGATGCGGAGGATGGCGTAGAGGTGACAGGATTCAGAACGGCTGTACTTGTCGAACCTGACGTGTCTTGCCAACTCATCGCCATTGCTCCATTATCGCCACCCTGGGGCTGAAGGTTATCCTGATTCCGTTTAAGCTGATAGGAAGCCGTCCCCATGGAGTCTTGTTTACGGCGAAAGCCACCTGTACCCACGGAACTCCCTCGCAGTTCAACATTTTGACCCCGAGTCACGACTAAAAAGGCGATCGCTAATAGTGATCCCACCATTAATGTGGCGTAACTGAGCATCATCACGCTGACGTGCATCATTAGCCAGTTGGATTTGAGCGCCGGAACTAAGGGTTCCGCCTTTTGCATATCAGCAGGGAGTGACAGAGCGGCAAAAGCGGTAATTCCCATGGCGACAGGGGAGGTAACCACGCCCACCCAACGACTCGCGCTCATTTTCTCGGCTACCAGATGCATCGCGGTGATGCCCCAGGTTAAGAAAAAGAGTGATTCATAGAGATTGCTTAAGGGAAAATACCCCGCACTCAGCCAACGGGCACCGAGTAAGGCGGCGATACAAAGGTTGGCGATAATCATACCCGTTCCGCCTAAGGTGGGCAGATAGGGGATGTTCTTGAAGGCTGCACCAACCCAATACAGGAGCATGGTGACTAGGAGAACTGCAAATGAAATATTATCTAAGCTGTTTTGGAGTGAAACTAGATCCATAAATACGCTTCTCGACTTAATCGTTTAGAAATGAAATGCCGCGTTTCTATTATCCTATCGGGATTGTTGCCCTTGACGAGAGGCGAAAAACATTATCATAACGATTTTCTGGATTATGAGTCATTTGTCATTTGTCAGGGAATGGGGAATGGGGAATAGGCTGTCATGCATTTAAATTGGGAAGGGGTAGCGAGCAAGATGCTCGCACTACCTCGCACTACAAGGATGAGAGCCATTATTGACATTAAGGTTTAAATGCCGAACAGCTTAGTGTCGAAGGCGATCGCATCCTCGACAAATGCCAGGATATCCAGCATATATGTGTCAAAACGAAAGCACTTTATGCAGTTTC
>NZ_JAVJQP010000182.1:0-29363 GCF_040218875.1 Coleofasciculus sp. D1-CHI-01 | reverse complement strand
ATCAATCCTTCAATGCCCATCTGCTCCAGCCAATAGATGATCAAAGGAAGATCGTCAACTCGTTCTGAGATGGTTGGTTTCATTCATTGCCTCCTAGTAGTGTGTTTAATCTTGCAATTGCACACTCAGACTACAGTGTGGCTGCTCATTTGGCGACTGAGTTACCAAAATGAGCGAACGGTGAGTCAAAACTCTCCCTAGCTGTTCCCTGTTTCCTGTTCCCTGACAAATCACAAATGACGAATGACGAATGACGAATGACGGTCTCTACCGCTCTTCTTTTATTGTATCCACCTACTTACAAACCAGGTTCCCTTCGGCTTCGCTCAGGGTCAAAACCGACGCCCTAGTAATCGCTGTCGAACACTTTCGGCAATTTTCTGACCTAAATATTCGGGAATCAAGTTTTCATTGGGACCGAGCAAGTAGAGAATAAGGCGGGTACGTCCACGCCAGACGAGTAAGTTAGCGTTGACAACGAGTAAGTCTTCTTGCCAGACGGCGTACATTACCTTATAAAATAATCCCGGCTGGTTATCAGCTTCAATTAACAGGGCGGGTAGATGAAATACTGGATCGACATAGAACTCAGTTTCGACTTGTTCTAAGCCAGCATCCAGATTAAATTCCACCGCCAGCATTTCTTCGACTTCAAAACGTCCCGCCAACGCCTCCCGAATGGCACGGCAGACATTATCGGCTGTTTTTGGGGTTAGGGCTTTGCTACCACGGGATACGACTAGCTTGATGAACACCAACATGGGGGGATTGATTTGACCATGAAGACTCAGGCTGTGAATCGTCAGTCCATAAGCCGCTAAAACCCCGAAAATATCGCTGAGGAGAAACGACTGGTTACGGTAGGCAAAATGTAGAGCGCTTTTCGAGCCTTCGGGTTTGATCTCAATAACGACACGCCGAGTTTTGTAGAGTTTATAAGCCAGTCTCAGGTTTTGCAATTGGATCTCACTACTGACAAACTGCTCATAAAATTCTGGAAACGCCCGGTTGAAGCGCTTCAGCAGTTCTAGTGTTGATGATTTCAGACCCGCAGCCATAAGTAGGGGGAGAAGGCGTTCGCTTTGGTTAAAAGCTTTTAGGATAGACCAGCAAGCTCAGCATCAAGGCAAAAACCTGCCGTATCTGGTTAATCTCTCACAAATTCGGCACAATAGCCTCAGTCTAGCTGAAGAAGATCTTGCCCTGAGTCACGATTTGCCACTGACAGCCAAACTTTAAGTGTAGGTGATTAGCGTAGGGATAGGGTCAAATTGGGTGTTTACATAAGACGTTGTTACTTGGCTGCAAGAGCAAGCTTTGGTCATAATGGTTATCGGAGCGTATTGCGCCAATTGTGGTACGATAAGCATGTCAGGTGAAAGTTGTCCTACCGGGGGTCACTCCGAAAGTTATGCATGATCAGAGACAACTCCACACACTGACTTGATGGAGTGCAGTGTGGGGCTTCTGAAAGCCTTTGTCATTAGCCTGAGTGCTACCGTTCAAAACGTCAAAGTTTTGAATAATCGTCAAGCTAACCCGTTAGATACGTCTAGCCTTAATTAGCTTGGGCTAGGTCTTGTGTAACGGATAACCAGTATAAAATGCTATAGCCACATCGGCATGGGTTTTTGGAAGAGCTTTTTTGGCAGTGCTGACACTGCTTCGACATCGACAAAATTTGAAGGGGATACCATTTCAAATTTCAGCGAGTCTCCTGCGTCTGGCGATCGCGCTGATAATGGGCGTATCCTATTTAGTACGGATCGAGAATTTGATTTGTATGAATTAGAGGAGCTTTGCGACGCCGTGGGTTGGTCAAGACGACCGATGCGGAAAGTTCGTAAAGCGATTCAATATAGTTTCCTCGTCGTGTCCATGTGGCAACAGCGAGGGAACACGAGGCGTCTGATTGGTTTTGCCCGGGCTACGTCTGACCATGCCTTTAATGCCACAATTTGGGATGTGGTGGTTCACCCCCAATTCCAAGGAAAGGGGCTGGGTAAGGCGTTGATGAAGTACACCATTAAGAAACTTCGCAGTGAAGATATCAGCAATATCACTCTCTTTGCCGATCCCCAAGTGGTCAATTTTTATCGGCAAATGGGATTTATGGCTGATCCCGAAGGCATCAAAGGCATGTTCTGGTATCCCGACTAATTTTTGTGCGATTGAGACTGGGCAAATTGGACGCGAAGGTATATTATCAAGATATGCATCGGGATGTAGCGCAGCTTGGTAGCGCGCCTGCTTTGGGAGCAGGATGTCGCAGGTTCAAATCCTGTCATCCCGATTTTTTAGAACAAATTAAATTAGTACAAATTAAATTAGAACAAATTAAATTAGAACAAATTAAAACAAAGGGACTGGCGTGGAAGTCTATAGACTTTCGTTGTGTGAGGAAACGCCCCCTGTTCACAGTTGATGCTTTTAATGGTATCTATATCTTTTGGGGAAGAGGATTTTAAACCCGCCATTTTTTGTTAACTTAACAGCTTAACATTAACCCAAATCTTCAACAAGCGGAACTCTAGGGAATTGAACCCAGTCAGTTTTCTTAACTCAGACAGGACTGGGAAAGTTCAGGTTTACCTGACTCAACTCTCGTCACTCGTGACAGCTAAACGTCAATCGTAACTATCGATAGTGCCAGGAAAACAGCCTAGCTCAAGATGGATAGACTCCATCTTACGATTTCAAGCGATTTCTTCAATTCACGAGAAAGATGTCATGATCAAGTGAGAGCGGTATCCTAGTTTTAATGAGGTAGTACGCGAGAATTCAAGAGGCAATTGTATGAAATCATTAGTTCGCTGGAGTGCAACATTAGGCTTAGTGGGGACTACTCTCCTAGGCTCCTTTTTTGGTGGAAATCTGCGGGCGCTGGCTTTGACAGAACAGCAGGTGATGGAAAAGTTACAAACCGTACCTGTATTTACGGTTACTGATGGAGAAGGCTCACCCTTAGTCGCCTCTATTCCTAATCAGAACAATCAGAATGAAGCAGTTGCAGGCGTCTTTATTAGCCAGAGGGATGCAGAAGCCTTTGTGGAACGATTGAAGCAGGAAAAGCCTGAGTTGGGTAACCAAGTCCGGGTCGTGCCTGTATCATTAGCAGAAGTCTACCAACTTGATCAACAGAGTCAAAACCAACCGAATGGTCTAGATTTTGCCTATATTCCAGTGCAGCAGCAAGTACAGTCCGCCCAACAGCTTCTGGGTCAAGGGCAAGAATTTCGGGGTGTCCCTCTGTTTGTGGCAAAAGGAGGTCAACAAGGAGGGTATTTAACGATTCAACAAGAGGGTCAGCAAGTCATTCCCTTTTTCTTTGACAAAGAGCAGTTACAGAATTTGGTCAACCGCTTTAAGGAACAACAGCCTAACCTGGCTTCGAGTGTTCAGATCCAGGTTGTGCCGCTAGAGGGTATTATTAATACATTGCAGACTCAGGATAACCCTCAACTTGAGCAAATTCTACTCATTCCTTCGCAAGAATCTTTACAATTTTTGCGTCAATCCTCTTCTCAATAGATCTAAATTAGGCTAAAGGGAATCAGGTTAATTACTCATGGCTACAACGCCAGAGCCATCCTCTAGGACATTGGCAGTATCGGGTCAAGACCTCTGGCTGTGGCGACTAGACGCCCGTCGGTCGGCTGTAGAGGCTGATATCCCTGTCGCTGAAGTAGATTGGTTGCTTCAAGAGGTCGCAGGACTTGACCCTCTATCGCTGCGCCTAGAGTCGTTTAAGGCGCGATCGCACATCGAATTACGTTACCCGCTGTCAGTTCTTACTCAACTCTGGCAGCGGCGTCTTTGTGATCGCTTGCCTGTACAGTATTTAGTGGGGATCACTCCTTGGCGGCGTTTTTCGCTGAAGGTGTCGCCTGCGGTTCTGATTCCTCGACCGGAAACGGAGTATTTAATCGATTTGGCAGTTAGTGCGACGGGACAAAGTGCAACACCCCAACTCGATGCTGGACAGTGGGCAGATTTAGGGACAGGGAGTGGTGCGATCGCGTTAGGATTAGCTGAGGCGTTTCGGAGTGCGACAATTCACGCCGTTGATTACAGTCATGATGCCCTCGCTATTGCCCAACTGAATGCTCAACAGCTAGGATTTGAGTCAAGAATCCAATTTTATCAAGGGTCGTGGTTGTCCCCCTTGGCATCACTCAAAGGTCAATTGAGTGGTATAGTATCCAATCCTCCCTATATTCCTAGAGATGAGCTACAACAGTTACAGCCAGAAGTCCGAGATCACGAACCGCTTATGGCACTGGACGGGGGAATTGATGGTTTAGACTGCATTCGCCACCTGATTAGGACTGCTCCCGATTACCTGCGTCCTGGGGGCGTTTGGATAATAGAAATGATGGCAGGACAAGGTGATACTGTTGCTCAGTTGTTGCATCAACAGGGACGTTATGATCAGATTCAAATTATCCCCGATTTAGCCGGAATTGACCGTTTTGCTTTGGCTTATCGACAGGACTAATTAATAAGTCATAATTAATTAAGTCAGACGAATGATATCAGATCCCGTAAAATATTAAATATTTCCCTGAAACTCTTGGAGTATTATATAACCTCAATATGACTCATGTCTTCATGTCTGCCCTAGTGGCTGGCGCTAATTCTGGTCAGATCGTAAGTTTTCCCACCGACACGATACCCGCTCTCGCTGTACGACCGGATTATGCAGAATTGATATTTAACCTGAAACAGCGAAGCAATAACAAACCCTTAATTTTAATGGGTTCATTCCAATCATCACTTTGGTCTTATGTCAAGGGGACAGACGCCGAATTAGAGACTTGGCAGCAAGTGGCAAAGCACTATTGGCCCGGAGCATTAACCTTAGTGTTACCGGCTTCGGATAAAGTTCCGGCGGCGATGAACCCCACAGATCCGACCACAATTGGCTTGCGGGTTCCCGACTCTAGAGTCGCGATCGCAATTTTGTCCCAGACGGGTCCTTTAGCTACGACGAGCGCCAACGTCTCTGGGAAACCTCCCTTACATACAATGCCAGAAATTGAAGCAGAGTTTCCGGAGGTGCTGACGCTTCATCCTACCGAATCCAAAGAATTAGAGGAGCGTCACCCCTATAGCAAAGGCGCACCCTCTACGGTGGTGAAATGGACAGGAGACGGATGGCAAATTTTGCGTCAAGGCGCTGTCTCATTCGACTGTTCCCTGTTTAAGGGGTGATGACAATGGGGCAAACGGGCTATGCTTGAGCTGAAGGCGGGTATGGCAAGACTAAAAATACAATTCATTAGTCTACTACCCCAACCAAATAAAAGATTGTGGATGGGGACTCCCGCGAATTACGTTGAAAAGTTTGAAAAAATATGGGCAACATGGAGCTGATCTATCTGGTAGTCGGTATTGTCATGGGACTTGTTGTCAGCCGCGCTACTCGTTCCAGCAAACAGCCAGAAGGTTCAACGATACCAGAACCGCAAATCTCAAAACCCGAGGAATCCCAGCCAGTTAAGGCAGAACCCGTGAAAGAGGATGAACTACAGCCTCTGAAGCAGGAACTCGAGCAAACCCAACTGGCTTACCAAATGGCGCATCAAATCAGCCAGTATAAAGCTGGCTTCTTGGCGCGGACATCCCACGAACTGCGATCACCCCTGAGTAGTTTGATGGGGATGCATCAGCTCATTTTGTCCGATTTGTGTGACTCACCGGAAGAAGCTAAGGAATTCGTGGCTCAAGCCCATACCTCGGCGCAGAAGATGGTAAAAGTTTTAGATGAGGTGATTGCTGTCGCCAAAACGGAACACGGTACTCATCGTCTAGAGATTCGTCCCCTGCAATTGAGCCAATGCTTTGAAGAACTCGAAGTCCTTACCCACATGCAAGCCGCGAATCGTAATCTGCGGCTGAAAGTGATTTCCCCTGACCCAGAAATAGAAATATTAGCTGATCCCCGGTGTTTTCGTCAGGTGTTAGTGGGAATTGTGGACAGCACTATTGCCCAAATGGAAGAAGGGACGATTCAGGTTTCTACAGCCAATTCTGATAACCCCCAGATGGTGAATATCTGGATTGATGTAGAATGTCCCAACTCGATTTGGAGTGAAGCCGTTGATTTACTCTCCGACACTAATGACTCAGAGGAACAGGAAACAACCTCATCAACAACCTCACCCGGTATGAATTGGTTGATGGTGCAAACCTTGGTGGAGATGATGAAGGGACGCTTGGAACTATTACCTATTCCTGGGAAAGAACCAAGCGACGATTCAGTTACAGACACTTGTATCCGATTACAATGTTCTATGCCTCTAGCAACTCCGGAGATGATCGAACGGGTGTTGGCAGAGCAGTCATGAGCGGTTGATTGTGTAGCACCATTGTGGTTGTCGAGTTACATTCAAAACCAATGCGTTCGTAGAAGCTTTGTTGATGAGTGGTCATTAAATAAACTCGCTCAACCCGACACAGTTTGGGGTGACTGAGGACGGTTTCGACGAGCTTGCGTCCCAAGCCAACGCCGCGATAGTCGGGGTGAATGACCACATCCCAAATCGTGGCGCGGTAAATGCCATCGGAGGTGGCGCGAGCAAATCCAATCAGGCGTTGGTCATCCCATACGGTAATTACAGGTTCACTATTCGCGATCGCGATTTTCCAGTCTTCAATGCTGCGATCCTTTGCCCAGAAAGCACTGAGGCGAAACAGAGCCTGGAGTTGGACATAATCGATTTGAGCGGCGCGATCGCAAAATTGAATAGTACGGCAATCCATGTTTACCTAAACTCCTTTTTGGTGGTCACAGGTTATCTCACTCGTGATGCAAATGTCTCGATCTTTTCAGTTGAAGATGTACCCCCTCTAAGTTGGGTTAACTTGGGGAAAAACTTTCCAAATTTAGTTAGTTTGGAGACGACTCACCTGAGTGTTAATTGGTTTCAGGGTTAGGGGAAATTTTCTCGGAACTCAGGTGGGATAATTGATTGTCTGTCCTATTGTGAGTTGACGATTTAATTTCTTTCACCAAAAATTGTAGCGTTTCTAACAATAAATGCAAGAGAGAGAAGCGTTTTTTTGTTAGGAAATTATAACATTTAGCCAGCTTTATCATAATCGTCCTTAGATGTCAAATTATAGACAAATTGTTGTCAACTTCTAGGGTAAGGAGAGCGTTCGACGGCTCGACTGAGCGCTCGCCGAAGTCTGAGCGCTCACGCCGAAGTCCGAGGTGTTCCTTAATCTCAACCTTTAACTTTAATTTAATCAAAGTCCGACTACTTAGCTGAGGTGCTTTATTCGTTACAGGATAAAAAAATGGCATGAATCGCTTCGACAGCCTGGAATCATTTTGTCATACAACTATCAAGCTAAGTCCCGGATTTGCGTAATACACCTTGATTAATTTTTCCAAGCAAACACCTCTATATCAACGCTTAAACCAGCTTTACTGTCAATCCGGATCTGTATTACGTTTAGCAGAAGAATGAAATGATGTGGTTAAAGAACTAGATCAGACTTGCTTCTCTTTAAGCAAGCGACCTTGTTCTTCGCAATTAGCAATCAGCAATGAACAGGCGGTATCCGTTTTTCCTCTCAACTGGGGAAAAAAGGTCAGGCAACGCCGCCCAATCTGGTGAGTTTAACCGACCAAAGGTTTGAGCTGAATGAATGGTTATTGGGGTGCAAGGTAAACAGTTGAGGATCAGGTTTATCGATGCAACATTCTCAAGGTATTGCGACTTACGAAACAGTAAATAATGGTTATATCAGACGGCGACAACTTCAAGGAAATGCTGGTAGTTTACTCTTATGGGGTTTAGGGGTTGGTGCGGTTATCTCAGGTGATTTCTATGGTTGGAACTATGGTTTAGCCGCCGGAGGATTCTGGGGGTTTAGTATTGCCGCTGTCTTAATGGCAATTATGTATCTCTGTTTGGTCTATAGCAGTGCTGAACTCTCAGCCGCCCTCCCCCATGCGGGCGGATTCTATTCGTTCACCCGTTATGCCCTCGGTCCTTTTTGGGGCTTTATTTGTGGGATTACCGTCACGATTGAATATGTTCTAGCTAATGCGGCGCTGGTGTTCAGTTTGAGCAATTACCTCAAGCCCTTATTTCCCAATCTGCCCAGCTTTTTTATCTGGGTATTTGCCTACGCTGTTTTTTTGGCAATTAATATCCGAGGTTTTGAACTGAGTGTGACAGTCTGTCTTTGGCTAACCATCATCGCGATGACAGTATTAGCCATCTTCTATGTGAGTATGCTGGTATCGGGTGAATTCAATTTTGACCTGCTGTTTAATATTCCGGCTGAACCGGGACAATCAGAAACCTGGTTACCGAATGGCTGGTTTGGAGTGTTTGGGGCGATTCCTTTTGCGATATGGTTGTATCTGGCGATTGAACAATTACCGATGACGGCGGAGGAAACCGATAATGTGCCTCGGAATATGCCAACGGGAATGATTTCTGGTATGGTTACCCTGATTATTCTTTCAATTTTTACCGTAGTGATTAACTCCGGTGTTGGCGGGGGCGCGGTGGCGATTGGACAATCCGATGCTCCCCTGCAAGATGGGTTAGAGGCTTATTTTGGCGCAGGCGCAACCAGTACCATTGTCACAGCACTGGCGCTGATTTGTGGTTTAATTGCCAGTCTCCACGGTAATATGTTTGCCTACGGACGGATTATTTTCTCCCTATCCCGTGCTGGGTATTTACCCCGTTGGTTATCGGTGACGAATAAAAGTCATACCCCCCATCGAGCATTAATTGCCGGGGCGACGATTGGATTTATCTGTGTGCTACTGGTGAGTACCGGTATTCAAGCTGTCGATGCTGTGATTTTGAATATGGCTGTGTTTGGGGCATTAATTTCCTATATTTTGGTCATGGTTAGCTACATGAAGCTAAAAGGGAATCCTTATTTACCGAAACCCTACGAAAGCCCATTGGGAACGGCGGGAGCATTTGTGGGTTTGGCTTTAGCCACATTTGCCCTAGTTGCTTGTATGTCTATCCCTGATTACCGAGGCGGTGTTTGGGGGATTGGCATAGCGCTGATTGTGGCAAGTGTTTACTTTTTAGTGTTCCGGAGTAATCGACTGGTGGCTCAAGCCCCGGAAGAAGCGACGGCGTTGGGATTAACGGGGTATCAGGATTGACAATCTACCTTTTTCTAAAAGGGAGATTCTATGAAACTTTCATTCCATATATTCCAGGTGAAAGCTAGGGTACTGGTAGAGATTTGCCATGGCACGTCTGGGAGATAGGGGAGTCGGGGCGGGTTTAGTCGCATCTGGGTGAGAGAAGAAACGATAGTAGTGAAACCCGCCCCTACACAATTCCCTGTATCTGGTTGTGATGTAGAGACGCCAACCTAGTGCAAGAAGGCAGAAATAACGCCAGCAGCTAATATCTCCCCCCCGCTTCCCCTGCTCCCTCTGCTCCCCCTGCTTCATCGTATCTACGAAGCTGCTCAAGTATTTTTGCATAACAGCTTAGGGTGTCTCTATTTGTTTGAGAAACATTATTGTTTATTTCATTTATTCTATTTTTGTTAAGTTAAGATACATTATTGACGCCATTGGATCACTATACCCTCAAGCGCTAAAAACTTCATCAAGAATTGATGTTCATTTTTAAAGACTTAGTAAAGTTTGCCTCATCTTGTTGATCAGAGGAGAGGATTAGAATATTATACGAAAAGATAAAATACAAGTCATACGACTGTATTACAGGCTACAAAAGCCGACTAACTCAACCGTGACAGATACTCTATCCATCTGGTATCGCTATGGCAAAAGAAATTGATGAGGTCTTGAGACCATTGTCTAGGAAATTAAAGAGTTTATATGATTTATGCTCTAGTGATGGAGAAGGATTATGGGGGTGCATCTACAATTGTCAAGCCCAAATTATTCCGGTTGTAGCCCTCTAGCCGGAAACAATTGAGTGAGTTAATTTTTTGAGAGTTTTCTAATCCTATCTAATTTTGAGAGTAACGGGCAAAAAATAGCTACTTTCATACCGAAAGCCATATTGATTGGGTTTCTGACTAGAGTTTTATCCCCCTTGAGTATCAAAGGTTCTATATCGGACTCAACGTAACTTTGAGCAATAATTCTTAAATTTATTGCTTAACCAAATTGCTGAATTTAGTTTGTTAAAAGGGAATAAGTAGGTGACACTAAAAAAAATGCCCCCTGTCTCAGCTAAAAAAATAGCGAATAGCTATATTTTTAGTGGCAAATCACCGATTTAAACCGAAAAAAGACCACTGTAAACCTGTTCCAAGGGAAAAATATGATGAATCGTTCATTTCAATCATCATTAGAAATTGAGCAACTCCACGGTATTCCTGAACCCAACCAAAAACGTGAATTACAGCAGCGACTTGAACAGTTAAATCAAACCCAAACCTACTATCCCGCTGATCAATGTATTCATCAGTTAATTGAACAAGCAGAGCGTCGCACACCGGACAAAATCGCGATACGGTTTGACGCGCAAACCCTAACCTATCGGGAGTTGAACCGCCGCGCTAATCAGGTTGCTCACTACTTACAAACGCTACAAGTAAGACCCGATGTACTGGTGGGGATATGTCTAGAGCGATCGCTAGATATGGTGGTTGGTTTACTGGGAATTCTCAAAGCTGGAGGTGCTTATGTTCCCCTTGATCCCGCCTATCCTCAAGAACGATTAGCGTTGATGATTGAGGATTCCCAAGTCCCTGTCATCGTCACGGAACAAAACCAACTCATAAGGTTACCCGACACCCAAGCCCAAGTGGTTTGCCTGGATACAGATCAACAGGCAATTGCCCAACATAGTCCAGAGAATTTAGACAGTGACGTCACGCCCGACAATTTAGCCTACACCATCTATACCTCCGGCTCAACGGGTAAACCCAAAGGCGTTCAAGTTTTGCATCGTGGGCTGGTAAATTTCCTCACCTCCATGAGTGTCGCCCCTGGACTCACCGCCGATGACACCCTGCTGGCTGTCACCACTATCTGCTTCGACATTGCCGGATTGGAACTGTATTTACCCTTAATGGTTGGCGCTGATATTGTCTTAGTAACGCGAGATGTCGCCGCCGATGCAACTCAGTTAATCCCGGTTTTGCAAGAATCCGGGGCTACCGTCATGCAAGCCACCCCCGCCACTTGGCGGATGTTATTAGCCGCTGATTGGCAGGGAAATCCCCAGCTTAAAATTCTCTGTGGGGGGGAACCCATGTCTCGCGAATTGGCGCGTCAACTCTTAGAACGGAGTGCTTCTCTGTGGAATATGTACGGACCCACGGAAACCACAATCTGGTCAACCGTGCATAAGGTAGAATCTGCACAGAAGTCCATCCCCATTGGTCGCCCCATTGCCAATACCCAAATTTATCTGGCTCATCCTGAGCAAAACTCATCTGACCCGATTAAATTTGTACCAGTAGAAGAACCGGGAGAATTGCTGATTGGTGGGGTGGGTTTAGCACGAGGCTATCTCAACCGACCGGATCTCACCGATGAACGATTTATTCCCGATCCCTTTAGTCCAGAACCCGGTGCCCGTCTCTATCGCACCGGAGACTTAGCCCGGTACTTACCCGATGGAACTCTCGAATGCTTAGGTCGCTTGGATCACCAAGTCAAAATTCGCGGCTTCCGGATTGAACTGGGTGAGATTGAATCTGCCCTCTACCAGCATCCCGGTATCCGAGACGCGGTGGTTGTCGCCCGTGATGACAGTAATGGCGAAAAGCGCTTGGTTGCTTATCTGGTTAGCGACTTGGATGTCGAACATGTTCCCTTAGAAACAAAATGCTGGGTGGCGTGTGAGGGAAATCCAGACCTTGAATTAACCACCAGCAATTTCTCGGTCAATAGTATTCGTTTGCTTCATGCTCCCGCCTCCTGGCGAAACGGTCAATCGTTGACGCTGCGCTGCCAGTTTCCGGGCGTTCCCGATGAACTCCAACTCACGGGAACCATCGCCACAAAATCTCTGGAATGGGTAGACGTTTCCCTAGACACCACCTCCAGCCAACAGACATGTTTACGTCAGAGTATCAAACACATTGCCCAAACCCAGGGATTGATGGTTCATGACTTACGCCGTAAAGAACCCCGAATCCCGCTGCACATTCATTGTTTGGCGGAATTTGAGTCCGGTGAAAAAATTGAGGTGATGACGCAAAATATCAGCCATGAGGGGATTTGCTTAAAGGCAACAACGGCTAACTCCTGGCAAACGGATCAACAACGCCTATTGCTACGATTACAATTACCCGGAGTCGAAACACCCTTATGGCTGCAAGGTCATATTGTTTGGCAGTTTGAAGACTATGTTGGCGTCAAGTTTGATACCACGACGAGCCAGAAGGCAAAACTCCATCGCAGCTTAGGAAATCTGCGGGCAGAACCCCGAATTCCACTCCAGATCAAGGGTATGGCTGAATTTGAGTCAGGTCAACAAGTGGAAGTGACGACGCAAAACTTCAGCCGCAACGGGATTAGCTTAAAGGCACTCACCCCAACATTTTGGCAAAACAACCAATCCTTACTGTTACGGATACAACTGCCAGGGGTGAAAAATCCTTTGTGGCTGCAAGGCACTGTAGTTTGGCATGTTGAGGAAAACGCTGGGGTGATTTTTGAGACCACACCCACCCAGCAGGAGCAAATCCATCAGAGTATTGAGCTTATGGTTAAAACTCAAGGATTATCGCTGGCGCAGTTGCGATCGTTCCTGAGTGATAAACTACCCACTTATATGGTTCCCTCGACCTTTGTGTTAGTGGATAGTTTGCCCCTAACACCCAACCGTAAAGTCGATCGCAAGGCGTTACCTGACCCGAACCAGGCACAACAGGTAGCTCAGGATACCTTCGCCGCACCGCGCACACCCATTGAACAAGCGTTAGCGCAAATCTGGGCAACTGTATTAGATGTTGAACGTGTGGGTGTGTATGACAACTTCTTTGAACTAGGCGGACATTCGCTGCTGACGGCGCAACTGTTATCACAAGTGCGAGAACAATTCCAGGTGGAGTTGCCCTTGTTTGCTCTATTTGAAGCGCCTACGGTGGCGGAACTGGCTCAAACAATTACCGCTAAGACTGAGGCTGATCCGTCTCAATCTGAAGAGGATGGGACGACGGTGACGGGTACAATCGCGGTCACGAATTTAGCCAACGATGCGGTTTTGGATGAGACGATTTATCCAGAAAAGCCCTATCGTCAGACAGACACGGCACCGGAAAAGATTTTGATCACAGGCGCGTCAGGTTTTCTGGGGGCATTCTTATTGCAGGAATTACTTCAGCATACGAATGCTACCGTCTATTGCTTAGTGCGTGCCAAAACGCTGGAGGCGGGTCAGCAAAAAATTGCCGCCAGCTTCAACCGCTATTTACTTTCATCAGATAAGTTGGAGTCACGAGTTGTCCCTGTGTTGGGCGATTTAGCGAAACCTCGGTTGGGACTATCAGAGTCGCAGTATGAAGCGTTAACTCGCGAGATTGACTGTATCTATCATAATGGGGCATTTGTCAACTTAATTTATCCCTACAGCGCCTTGCGAACCGCTAATGTCTTGGGGACTCAGGAAATTCTCAAATTAGCCAGTAAAACCAAGGTCAAACCCGTTCACTTTGTCTCGACGTTGGATGTGTTTCAATCGCCGCGCTATGCTCAGATGTCGGTGATTTTAGAACAGGATGAGTTGGAGTCAGGGGATGACCTATCGGATGGTTATGCTCAAAGTAAATGGGTGGGTGAGAAGTTAGTCAAACAGGCACACGCACGGGGGATTCCAGCGTCGATTTACCGACCGGGTATGATTACGGGACATAGCCAAACCGGGGCGTCTCAACAGGGGGATTTAATTGACCGATTAATTAAAGGGTTGATTCAATTGGGGAGTGCGCCGGAGTTGGACTTAAATCTAAGCTTGACTCCTGTAGACTACGTGTCCCAAGCGATGATCCATCTGTCCCAGCAACCGGAGTTATTCGGTCAAGCCTTTCATTTAGTCAGTCCGGAGATGGTATCCTTACAGCAACTCGTGGATGAAATTCGGGCTATTGGTCATCCGATTGAATGGATGGACTATTCTACCTGGCAAGACAAGCTGGTTCAGGTGGCTAGTTCCCAGCCGGACAATGCCTTGAGTCCATTAGTGTTCCTGTTTACTCAATGGGTGGGTGAAAACCAACGCCCCTATCTGGAAACGGCGGCTTTAGTCTCTCAGGCGTTTGACTCCCAGAATACGTTAGCGGGTTTAGCCGGAACGAATATTGTTTGTCCGTCAGTCAATAGCCAGGTGATTCGGGCTTATCTGGACTACAACCAGTTGGTGTGACATAATTGCTGGATAACGACCAGATCCCCGACTTCTTCAAGAAGTCGGGGATCTAATTATCTTGACAATTGAGTATAGGGCGACCCGACCTAATTGAGTGGATACAGTCGTTAATTGATGCAAGCGGGTCGCCCCTACAGGGGGATTACAGGTGACGGGCGGGCTGCGATCGCGAAAATCTCATCGTCTCGGAAAAACTTGACCCGCTTCAATTTGCAGAAAACCCACGACCCTTATAATGGGTAAAAGAATGTAAAGAAGTAATAACGACAAGATTTAGGGACACTTAACCTATTGTGTTTGTTCTTAGCGGCTACGAATATTTCCTAGGGTTCTTACTGGCAAGCAGTTTAGTCCCCGTCCTAGCACTGGCAGCCTCTAAGCTGCTGCGACCCAACATCCGCGACCCCGAACGCCGGACGACTTATGAATCTGGCATGGAACCGATTGGGGGCGCTTGGATTCAGTTCAATATCCGGTACTACATGTTTGCCCTGGTCTTTGTGATTTTCGATGTGGAGACCGTGTTTCTCTATCCCTGGGCAGTGGCATTCAATCAGCTAGGACTACTAGCGTTTATCGAAGCACTCATCTTTATTGCAATTCTCGTCGTTGCCCTCGTTTACGCTTGGCGCAAAGGAGCTTTAGAATGGTCGTAAACTACCCCGTCCATGGTTAGGCATGGAAGAGGCTTTCCAAAAGCCTATGTTTACCAGTCTAAGTTCTGCCTTGAACTACGTTATGTCTAAGTGTTAAAGTTCGTACCTACGGATGCGTAGCTAGTCTGTAGCTCTACAACTCCAGCATTAAACAGGTTATAGGGAAAAGCCAGTGTGTTGGAGAAAGTACCGAGACATAACTTTGGCGAAGCTAACGTTACCCCGAAAGGGAGGGGCGCAAGCCCAATCAAACAACCCATATCCGTACAGGTTAAAAGCACGAGGAAAGTAACTACCCAGGCGACAGGCAAGGGCAATATGTCGAACGTCGGCGAGTAAATCCAAGGCGGTAGGGGTTTAGAGATTTTTGTACTTTACCTAGGAGGCGCGGCTTTCTAACTGCCCATACTATCTATGGATGAGGTATCCAGTCGCGAATATTTGGATGAATACAGATACAGCAAACGCGGCACCCCAAAAGCCGCAACCCAAAGAAAAAATTCTCAATCCCATCAGTCGTCCTCAGGTCACGCAAGACCTCTCAGAAAACGTCATTTTGACGACAGTAGACGACCTCTATAACTGGGCTAGGCTTTCCAGTCTGTGGCCCATGATGTATGGCACCGCCTGCTGTTTTATTGAATTTGCGGCGATGATTGGCTCTCGGTTTGACTTTGACCGATTTGGATTAGTCCCGCGTTCGAGTCCCCGACAAGCGGATTTGATTATTACTGCTGGCACAATCACGATGAAAATGGCACCAGCGCTGGTGCGTCTGTATGAGCAAATGCCGGAACCTAAATATGCGATGGCAATGGGGGCTTGTACGATTACTGGGGGGATGTTCAGCGTCGATTCACCAACCGCCGTGCGGGGTGTCGATAAGTTGATTCCCGTGGATGTTTACATTCCCGGCTGTCCTCCCCGTCCAGAAGCGATCATGGATGCGATTGTTAAACTTCGTAAGAAGGTGGCAAATGAGTCTATCCAGGAACGGGCAGCCCTGAGTCCAACCCACCGCTATTACAGCACCACTCATAGCATGAAGGTAGTGCCAGAGATTCTCACGGGTCAATACTTGCGGTCTGAAAATCGCCACACTCCACCGAAGGAGTTAACCGAAGCGATGGGAATGCCTGTACCCCCCGCACTGAAGTCTTCTCAACAGCAGGAGGTCAATCGTGGCTGAAGAAGAGTCCAAAGAACAGACCCAAGAAAATACTGAAGAATCCCCACTCGCTGAGACAGGAGAAGTCCACGGCTGGCTGAAGGAAAACGGGTTTGAAACCGAGTTAATGGAACCGGATCACCTGGGAATTGAGGTGATTAAGGTACAACCAGAGGTCTTGATTCCCGTTGCCACGGCTCTGTATGCTTATGGGTTTAACTACCTGCAATGTCAAGGGGGTTATGATGTCGGTCCTGGCGAAGAGTTGGTCAGCTTCTACCATTTAATTAAGATCAGCGATGATGCTGAGCAACCTGAAGAAGTCCGGGTGAAGGTATTTCTACCACGAGAAAATCCCACGATGCCCTCAGTCTATTGGATTTGGAAGAGTGCTGACTGGCAAGAACGGGAAACCTACGATATGTTCGGCATTGTCTATGAAGGACATCCCAATCTGAAGCGGATTTTGATGCCGGAAGATTGGGTGGGCTGGCCCCTGCGGAAGGATTATATCTCGCCTGACTTCTATGAATTGCAGGATGCTTATTAATTTGAGCAACTCCTTCCAATTTTAAAAAGTAGTGCGAGCATCTTGCTCGCCTACTTTTAAACAAGAGTAAGGAAAGTCAGACAATAATTTTGACAGGTAGCTTTGCGAGCCAAATAATTGGTTAAAGATTACTGCTTGATTCAGGAAATGTTCGCTTAAATTCCTCAATTAAATCGTCTAGTTCTTCGAGGGCTTGATTAACATCGATTCTCAGAGTACCTAAATTCGGTTCCTCCAACAGTTTGACGAGAAACTCTCGCTTACTCTCAATGACAGTTATGCGCTCTTGCATGGCTTGTGAGTCCATAATTCCTATCCTTTAGTTTCGCTATTTTTCTAATTGGCAAACCAACAATGATATAAGTTGAGGCGTTCCCTCAACCCAGGCATATCAAAGATGCGTGGAAAGGTACACCCAGAAAATAGACCGATTTCCTGGGTAGTACATCTGCCATAACTAAATATTAACATGCTGTTGTTTTATCCTTCCCTTAAGCAAGGAATAAGTTTCCAGGATTTCAGTTGATGATTCACTTACTGAACGGGTAAGCTGTTCGGCATTTAAACCTTAATGTTAAGAATGGCAAAATCCTTGTAGTGCGAGCATCTTGCTCGCTGCTAATACCCAATTTAAATGCATGACAGCTTATCCTAGCTGAGGAAAGGAGGACGTTTGGATTTAGTCGGTTTATTTTTAATCACTTCGGCAATAAATCGCTTTAATGCCTTTTCTCGATTTTTCATAAACGCTGACCAAAAGCCGGGATAAAATTCATCCATGGTTTTTGCCAACGCCCAAACATCAACAGCCAGAATATTATTTAGGGTTTCATCCTCACGCTTTAACGAATCAAGCTGATCGCGAAAACGGTGTTTTTTTGAGGATGCTTGTTGCTTTTTTTCTTGAATCATTTGAAAACGCTATATAGACAACAGCAGACTAAACAAAACTGGGTTTATAAAAACTGTTTACATACCATGCTACAGAGAAGGTTGGACTTCTGCCGACACAGCGATCGCGCTACGAGATAGCGAATTTGCCTAGTATAACGAAGACAATACGACGTTGACGCTTTTGCCTTTGCTCCCCTAGAGCAACTCAGGCAAGATCCAAGAGCTAAAACATGGATGTTCTGCACCCGATCATTTCCCATGCCACCCCTTGACCCGATAATAAAGCTAAAGTGATTGTTGTGTAGATAGTTAAATCAAGATGTTACGCAAAATTTCCTTGGGAACAGTAGGATTGTGGGTTGGGGGAGTACTGACCATCATCGGCTTTGTGGCTTATGCCACCGAGAACGCGACCTTAAATTTAGTGGGATTTTTCTACGGCGTCCCCATCTTACTGGGCGGTTTTGCCCTGAAAGCAGCTGAACTCAAGCCTGTACCCTTAAGTCAACCCACACCACCAGACGTGTTGCAACAGCGACAGCAGACAGCTACTCCGATTCAAAACCAAATTCGCCAAGATGTGATGCGTTATCGTTACGGTCAAGACGCTCACCTCGATAGCTCCCTGGAAAGTTTGGGTCTATCACCTAGCGATGAGGAACGACCAGACCTCAATAGTTTACGAGAAACTGTAGTGGATGGTGCTTACACGTTAGTACTGGAATTTTACTCGCCGCTGATTCCCTTTGAAACATGGGAACAAAAGCGGGAAAAAATAGAAAAATTCTTTGGTCCGAATATCCGAGTTGAATTGAGTCAACCTGAAGAAGACCAGGTTGATGTGGCGTTGATTGCTGCACCTTAACTTTTGTATGTTCTTGTGGAACACCTTCCAGACGTGCCATGGCACGTCTCTACATGGCTTCCCTATCTTCCCCATCTCCCTCATCTCCCCCATCTCCCCCTCACCTCACCACTTATTCAGCAGACCCTACTTAGTGAGCCTCAGAGGTTTGGCGATTCTGATGTTTAAAGCCATAGAGCTGGCTCAAAGGCGTGGCACTAATACTATGGGCAAGGATAGAGGCAAAAATCATCAAGCTGCTAACCACCCAAACCTGGTGATTACCCGTGAGGCGCAGCGCTAGATGAGAGTAGTAAAGAGCCGCAACGCCAATGGGACCAAACCAACCCACGAACAGAGGATCTGAGACACCGTGCAGGTGCTTAATCAAAGGACTGAGCGCCAGGATTGCGGGGAGGCGGCGCAAGAACAAGACGGCTACCACTAGCAGTAAGCCTTTCCAGCTCAGTTGTAGCCAGTCTTGCCAGGGTATGACCAAACCCAATAACAGGAAAATGGGTAGAGTAAAGAAGCGATCCACAGCTTCTTGGATACGCTCTTCCTGAGTTCTTTGCTGAGTATTCACCAGTCCATCAAAGACTAATCCGGTTATAAAAACAGCTAGAATACCATCGCTACCCAGTAACTTTGCTGCCCCCAATACCAGAAGTGAAAGGGCAATTGTATAAGCGAGAATTGACTTTTTCTCAATAATTTTTTTGACTAAATTATCATTTTTACAAAAAATTGAATCATTCTCTATAAGTTAAAATAAAACTGTGATTTTAATAATATACCTAAAGGTAGATCATAGGGAGGGCTAAATTAATTATGCAGTAGAGGCTTTTAGAGGTTAATTTAAAAAAGTCCATTTAAACAGAACTCCAGACGTTTGAGGTCAGGAGTCCTTTTTTTACTACCGCTTTTCTAGCCGCACGATATACCATTGCAAATATTCTCCAGGTTCCATATCCAAGTCACAGGAGGTTTCCATTAAATACTTGGCTTGCTCCTCCACAGAAGAAAATTGCTGTAAATCACGGGGTAGATTATCCTGCCGTGTTGCTAAAATAGCTTTGAGTTTTTCCAGTAACTCCTCAGGTGTGAGAAATTGCTCCGGTTGGTTCGTTTCCAGAACAACATAAGCATCCTCTTGGTACATGATTGAATCAGGCATGGTTCATTACGGGTGTAGTTCAACAGTAATTAGTCTTGGTTCCCCGTTCCTGGACAGAACCGGGAAGGCTCAGAAGACAAGGCTGGAGTAATTCCTTACATTTAGTATAGAAAAATGACCCATGATCCATAACCAATATCAATATGTTTCTCTCCCTGGAATACGAAAGAGCGTTAGAATCCCTCGGCTATGACTATTTTGATGAAGTCGCCGCCGCCGAATTCCCCTGTCATCACCTGCGGTTCCGTAATGACCAACTGCTGCCAATTTTAGGGTTAGACCCGCAAAGGGTGACAGATGCGGATTTTATCCAGGCGTTTGGCCAGTTTGTCGGCATACGACCCTTTTTAGCCTTGCGCTATCACGGGTATCAGTTTGGCGAATATAATTCCCGATTAGGAGATGGTCGCGGGTTTCTCTTTGGTCAGGTGCGGGGAACCGATGGCGAACTCTATGATTTTGGCACGAAAGGTTCCGGGACAACTCCCTATTCTAGGGGTGCGGATGGTCGATTGACCCTCAAAGGTGGAGTACGGGAAGTTCTAGCGGCGGAAGCGTTGCATGGTTTAGGTGTGCGTACCTCTCGCTGTTTAAGTTTGATTGAAACTGGAGAACATTTGTGGCGAGGGGATGAACCGTCACCCACTCGTTCATCGGTGATGGTACGAATGAGTCGTTCTCATATCCGGTTTGGCACGTTTGAACGGTTGCGCTATTTTAAGCGTCGGGATTTAATTAAAACGCTGCTTGATCATGTGATTGACTATTATTATCCACATCTGTTGCAACAGAAGGATAGAGTTGAGCAATATCGCCAATTTTACGCCGAGTTAGTGAAACGAGTGGCAGAGTTAGCGGCTCAATGGATGGCAGCAGGCTTTTGTCATGCTGTTTTAAATACGGATAATATGTCGATTACGGGGGAAAGTTTTGATTATGGTCCTTATGCGTTTATCCCCACCTATAATCCTGTGTTTACGGCGGCATATTTTGACTATTACGGACGCTATTGTTATGGCAATCAACCGAGTATTTGTCGGTTGAATTTGGAAATGTTACAGCAACCGTTAGGTATGGTGATTCCGGTTGCTGATATGGAAGCTGGATTAGCGGCTTATGAGGAACACTATTATCAGGCTTATCGGCAGTTGATGCTAAATAAGCTGGGGTTTGAGCAAGTGAACGAACCACAAGGGAATGAGTTATTGAGGAGGACAATTGAGTTGTTAAAGGAAACTCAGGTGGGATATCATGCCTTCTTCGCTGAATTAACCCAGCAGTTTCATCCTAATTGGCGGGATGATGCTTCAAAAATTTTTGATCAGGCGTCTTTTTGCCAGTCGGCTGAACAGCAATTGTTGTTAGCTAATTGGCGGGATTTATATCATCATATTTTGCAGGATTTGTCAACGGATGAGTTGGATGAAATGGCTGAGCGGTTACAGGAGAAGAATCCGAAAACCGCATTACTACGACCTGTTATTGAAGAGGTTTGGGCAGCTATTGATCGCGACGATAATTGGCAACCGTTTGATGAGTTGGTGAGACGCTTACAACGAAAAAAATAATCTTATATTGGTCATTGGTCATTGGTCTTATGTCATTGGTCATTGGTCTTATGTCATACTCACTCCCTTGATAAGCAAGCTACGTTTATATAAGGGCTGAAATCAGTGTTAAGTAGTCGGACAAAAGAAAACAGCACCATACTAACTTTTGTAAACAAACCTTAAACCCTTACTGTTCCCTGTTCCCTGTTCCCTGTTCCCTGTTCCCTGTTCCCTAATCTCAACCGTTCACGTTAATTGTGTCCACCTACTTATTATTTCAAATAAATCAATAAATTCAGCCCTGGAATAGTACGAGAAAGTGTCCATAATAACAGGGCAATATAAGCAAGACCTAAACCCCACTGATACCACGCCAATGTACTAATAATACCGGGAACATGTTCCTCTCTCAAGCGAATATCATTAAATCCAAACTTAAGCAAATTATTAAAACTAAAGTCATAATAATTCAGCCAATTCCAGCGGCGATCCCACAGAATCGGCATATAGCGATCGCGGAAAAAGCCAAATCGAGGCATAACCGGGAGGCGTCCAATCAGGAGGCGTAATTGCCGCATTCCCCCATCTTCGACAAAATAGGTGACATTGAGCATATCATGATAACGTCCTTGCCGATACAGTTGCCACACCAGCAATAGGGGTATCGGAAACAGAAGTCCCGCCAAACACAATAGCGTCAGCCAGGGTTGTTCACTGGTTTGAAAAATCGCGATCGCACCGCCCACAGTAGCCGCCGCCCCACTCCCCACCATGTACATTGTTTCTAGAGAGGTGGGTAGAATCGGTTTAGGGTAACGTCGCCGCCAACGGTCAAGCAACCAAAACAGCAACCCAAAATAGGCGATCGCAATCATTCCCACGCCGAACACTAAGCCAAAACTGGTACCATCGGCACTTAATAGCAGCAGTAAACTCAATCCCGCCCAGTGCAGAGCATCAATTAGCCAATGGCGCGATCACAGATTGATATCCTCGCGACCCATTAGTTGGAGAATGCTACCCAGTAAACGTCCCCACAGTTGTTCCCGTCGCAATCGTTCCCGAAGATAATCTAAGGAATTCGCATCAGGAATTTGTTCTTGTTCGCGAAAGTTGCGGACTAAATTTCGCAGTACATCTTCATTTCCTTCGAGTTTGGGAACGGATAGAATTTGTCCGACATGACCCGCATCACCAAAAATTTTAGCTTCGTCTGAGTCAAAGGTCATCCCAGCGACTTTAACATAAGCATTGGGAGAAAAGCGGGTATTACTAAAATCCATTTGGTCAAGTAGACTCGCATCCCGCATTAAAATCGGTTGCTGGAACTGGCTTCCCCGGAAGCTAGTGGATTTTTCCCACGTCGCCTCGGTGAGTAACAACGACTGAGTAAACCGACTCTTACTCAACAACGTGCGATCGCGCCAAATCACTTGGGAAAAATCGGCATCTTCTAGCCATTGGCTTCCGGTAAAATTGGCAAGCTGGACAAATTCTGCCTGACTAAAATTCCCATTCCCATGAAACGTAGACCGACTAAAATTGGCTATACCTTTAAACTCCACCTGAGTAAACCCAGCCTTATCAAAGAAGGTGTCACCGCTGAAGTTAATATCTCGACCAAACGTAGTGTTACTAAAATCAACAGATTGGCTAAAACTACTCCCTGACCAATCGACTTCCTGGATAAACACAGCCTCAGAGACTTCTAAGCGTTGCAGAAAGAAGGTATTGGCGAAATTAATTGCACCGCTTAGACGAGTTTGATTCAGCTTGAGAGTCCCCCGAAAGACTGTAACCGAGGGAACTTGGTCACTGGATTCGGTGATGAAGCGAGAATCTTTTGCTAATTTTTCTTGTTCCTGGTCAGTTAACAGGGAAGGCAACGTGGCTTGGGAGAGGGCGGTTTGCAAGCCTAATTTGCTAGCCGTAAACTCTCCTTGAATCAAGGATTCACTCAAGTCTAAAGCGAGAGGGGTTTGAGAACGAGTCAGCTTGCTTTGCAGGTGTTGGTAAAACTGATCCCGAAAGTCTGTATTCTCGTTGGTTAAATCAATAACAAACTGGCGCAGATCAATCGTGCAAATGCCTTCGCTTTGAATCGGGTATTCTAGGCGTTCTTCTAGGAGTTCCAGGGTTAACGGTTGACGTTCTGGAGTGGCGGCGAAGGCGGGGAGGGGGATGAGGAGGAGGAGAAACGTAAGCAGGAATCCGAGGAGTCGCTTGGGGAAAGGGTGTAAGAATTTAATTGGCTTCAAGGCGATTGTATTTTTAAAGGTTCGTTCAATTATTTTACTGTGAAATATGAGATCGTTTTTTCTCTGTATTTATCTTTTTACTTTTAACTTTTTACGTGCTTGACACCTTACTGTTGAAGCTGATTGAGTTTATTTTTGGCTGAAAGCAGAAGCTGTTGGGCTTCCAAATAAGGGGTTGTACCATTGGATATCTTTTCCAGTTCATAGATGATTCCCTGTAACTGACTGATAATCCGAGAATTGCCGTTTACATCGTTTGCATTAGTAGGAGTAATGCGTAGTAAAATTTGAATTTGGTATTGAGCTTTTTCCAAAGCTTTGACAGCATCAGCTTCTTCTTGCCGTCTGATTTTTATTTGTCCTAAGTTCGCTTTGTACTGTGCCAGTAGTTCTTGTGCTTTTCCATAAGCGGCTAAATCATCATCAGAAATCCGCTCAAGTTCCTGAATCGCCTCTTTCCATAAGTTTTCTATCTGTTCCCACTTAGCAACAGTGTGAGGTGGGTTTTGGGCAGCTTTAGCGGCTTGCCAAGAAAACTGTTGTGCAACTAGAATTAAGGTCATGGTACGCTCATTCCCCGCAACCAGACCAACTACTTCTTTAAAATCCCGTTTGTAATTATCGAGTTGAGCTTGTGCTGTTTTACCTGCCAAAGTCTGACCGGGAATTTGCTCTAATTGATCGATGGCTGAACGCCAATCTGCGATCGCGAGTTGTTTATCTGTTGGCGTTGAGGCTTGCTGATAGTGCTGTTTGGCTTTCAAAAGTTCTTGTTCGCTATCAGTCAACAAAATCTGAGCATTCTTTTCTTGGAATACCTTAGTTTCTAATTCTCCAACCTTTTTGCGGACGGTATTGAAGCCATAAATGCTAAAGTACGAGTCATACCACCAATAACTGTATTCTGGTAAATCCTTTAAAAATCCCGTGGGTAACTTGTCAAGATGTTGCTGGGCTTCTTTAAATTTTTGTTCCCCCAACTCTAAGTCAGCCGGACTTGTCGCTTGATTAATTAGCCGTTCGGCTTGTTCAACCGCCGTAATAGCTTGTCGGTAGTTAGAGTCTAGGGTGATATAGCTGGGTAACAGTAGAATAGGAGCATTCCGCGCCACGGGACGGCGAATGACTGGATAAGGCAAATTAGCTACCCAAATCATCATCGCGACAATGCCAAGGGGGATACCAATTAGTATCATTGTCCAAAAGACTTTAGCTAATCCTCGCCGTTTAGGTTTTCCATAAGTAGCGTAGTAGTTTTTCTCAGCTTGTTTGGCGAGAGCAGCAAGGGATTTGGAGGAAGACTGAGTGGGAGTTGATGGTTTGAGTATCACAGGCTGGGTACTGATGACTGAGGGATCAGTTCCCCTATTCGGGGCTTTCTTGCGCGGGAACTTGAAACGTAGGAGGTTGAAGTTAGCCATAAAGCAGATCCACTCATTCTTTTATTTAATTATGCCCTACACTTCGGTAAATTAAGATCCCCCGCCTAGAAATTACAGCGGTAACGGCTGTATTAACACACCCTGCCTTGTGTGAGTATTCAACCGGATTTGACCGGATTTGATCGGACGCGATCGCTTGACAAGGTTTCGGTTTTGGGGGATAATTTTTATAATGGAAAAATGTGCCAGCCTATAGACCCGTATTTCGCGTTTGAGGAAGGTCAACGCATCAATTGTTTCCTCAAGCAAAGTCACGTTCACTAATCGTAATACCCAACAGCATTGAAAAGGAAATCCCCGACGCCTCTAAGACTTCGGGGATATGACTACACAAAATTACTGCAACTGTTCAATTAATTGGCGTTTTGCCGCATCCAAGGCTTCCGGTAACTTACTGGAATCTCGTCCCCCAGCTTGGGCTAAATTGGGACGCCCCCCACCGCCACCGCCGCAAAGTTTGGCAATTCCACCAATAAATTTACCGGCTTGTAGCTTCTTGTCTTTGTGGATTTTGGCACTAAACGCCGCGACTAAACTGACTTTACCTTCTGTAGGAATCGAACCTAAAACAACCGCACTTTCGCCCAGTTTTTGCTGGAGTCGTTCCGCTGCTGTTTTCAGGGCGTCGGGTTCAATGTCTCCTAGATTTGCTACTAAAACTTTGAACTCTCCCACGGATTCAGCTTGACTCAATACCTGATCCGATTTGGCTAATGCCAATTCTTGTTTCACGGCGTCTAATTCTTTCTGAGACGCTTTGAGTTCGTTCTGGAGATTGGTAATTCGATCAGGGATTTCTTCAGGTTTGACTTTAAAGCGATCGCTTAATTCTTTGACCACTTTATCCCGTAGGTTCAAATAATCCAATACCGCAGGACCTGCTACAGCTTCGATGCGCCGAATCCCAGACGCGACGCCCGTTTCGGAGACAATCTTAAACACACCAATTTCTGCGGTGTTATTCACATGAGTCCCCCCACAGAGTTCCATTGAAACACCAGGGAAATCAATTACTCGTACTTCATCGGCATACTTTTCGCCAAACATCGCGATCGCACCTTCTGCCTTGGCATCTGTTAGGGGCATTATTGCCACATCTGCGCCGTGGGCTTCGGCTATCCAGGTATTAATTTGCTCCTCAATTTGTACCAATTCCTCTGCTGTCAGGGAACGGGAACAATTAAAATCAAACCGCAGCCGATCAAAGGCGACTAAAGAACCCGCTTGGGAAATAGACGGATCAACAATCTTTTTCAGCGCCGCTTGTAATAAATGAGTTGCCGTATGATTAGCTTGGGCGCGACGGCGACAAGCGCGGTCAATTTGGGCGGTAACGGTATCCCCCAGATTTAGAGTTCCCCGTTCCACGCGACCAAAATGAACAAAGAAGTCGGATTCTTTTTTGACATCTTCAATCCGTACTACTAAATTATCGCCAGATAAATAACCGCGATCGCCAATTTGTCCCCCCGATTCGGCATAGAATGGGGTTTGGTCGAGAACAACTTGCACCTCAGTCCCCGTCTGGGCTGATTCAACCGACTCGCCATTTGCAACTAGCGCCATCACTTGGGCAGTCGTGGCAGGTACGGTATATCCTAAGAATTCAGTCGCCGCAACTCCAGATGTCACTTCATCCAAACTGCCTTGTGCCAATAAGTCAACGGTTTCGTGGGCGGCTTGAGAGTTTTCTTGCTGTTCTTTCATCGCCGCTTCATAGCCAGCAATGTCCACCGTTAACCCATGTTCTTCGGCAATTTCTTGGGTTAATTCTAAGGGGAAACCATGGGTATCATAGAGGGTAAACGCATCCCTCCCGGAAATTTGCTCAGGCTTTTGCGCCAGAATATCTGCCAATAACTTCTCGCCGCGTGCGAGGGTTTTGCGGAATTGCGATTCTTCGCGTTGCAATTCGGCTTGAATCGCATCGTTCCGTTCCCGCACATTCGGATAGGTGTCTTCAGCCAGTGCGATCGCGCTTTCGGCGACTTGGGTGGTAAACTCTCCTTGAATGCCAATTAATCGCCCATGACGCACTACTCGCCGGATTAAACGGCGTAGGATATAGCCGCGTCCAATATTCGAGGCGGTAATTCCATCAGCAATCAGATGAACGACGGCGCGGATGTGATCCCCAATCACTTTTAGGGAGACTTTGGTTTTCTCATCACTTTTAGCATAATCAACGCCAGCAATCTCAGCCGCCGTCTTGATAATTGGGAAAATCAGATCCGTTTCGTAGTTATTGGGAACCTGTTGGAGGATTTGCGCCATCCTCTCTAATCCCAACCCGGTGTCAATATTTTTATTTTGCAGGGGGGTAAGATTCCCGTCTGCATCCCGGTTGTATTGCATGAACACCAGGTTATAGTACTCAATAAACCGGGTATCATCTTCTAAATCGATATCCTTGTCCCCTTTTTCCGGGTGGAAGTCGTAATAGAGTTCTGAACAAGGACCACAAGGACCTGTAGGACCCGATGCCCAGAAGTTATCTTCTTCGCCCATCCGCTGGATACGATGGGCAGGGATACCAATTTTATCCCGCCAGATGGCAAAGGCTTCGTCATCCTCTCGAAACACACTCACCACTAGGCGTTCTGGGGGCAATGCAAAGACTTGTGTGGATAATTCCCATGCCCACGCGATCGCTTGTTCTTTAAAATAGTCGCCAAAGCTAAAATTGCCCAGCATTTCAAAGAAGGTATGATGTCGCGCCGTGCGTCCCACATTCTCAATATCATTGGTGCGGAGACATTTTTGCGACGTGGTGGCGCGGGCAAAGTCCGACTGGCGTTGTCCCAGGAATATGGGTTTAAAGGGTAACATCCCGGCGATGGTGAGTAACACGGTGGGATCTTCGGGGACTAAGGAAGCCGACGGCAGAACTTGGTGTTGCCGTTTTTCGTGGAAGTCCAGGAATTTTTGTCGGATTTGGTTACCCCTGAGGGATTTGGGAGATTTGGGCATGGTGTTTCAATCAAGACTAGGAATGGATTGGTAGGATTTTGGACGTTAGACTCACCCATCCTAGAGATAACGAGGTTGGTCAGTGCGATCGTGATCCATTTTTACACTTGTTATCGATTGTTGCAGGATTTTTGATTCTCATACCAAATCCGGGCTAACTACCCCCTTACCGAATCTCCCCCTGAAAATCCCCCCGGTTCAAGCGCAAACGACAAACACAATATCCCGGACACTGGCTGGTTCAAAAAAATGTTAGAGAGTAGCGATCGCATCAAAATCTGTTGTCCTGAAATATTGCATAACTGGTGATCAATCCCAAATTACCAAGAAGTTGTTAACAGCCACCACCGCCGCAACCACCGCAACCGCCGCCGCCACCACCACCACAACCAACTCCACCACCACCACCGCAACCAACTCCACCGCCACTATTACTACTCACTTTACTCCTAGATACTGACGTGAATACCATCTTTAAATCAGCCAACAAATCGTGTCGTAAAACTTTATTCCCCCAAATCGCAAATGCTAGAGCGAGTTGAGAATCTTCAGGACTTAAAACGTTTAAGGGGATACGGCTACGAAGATCATGTAATACTTGATCACCATAGCGACTACGATGTTTTGGAGTCTCCGCTAAACATGAAATCATGAGACTTATAATAAGACACATGATAACTAAAAACCCCACCGGTTTTCCTCGATAAATACCGACGCCTATTTTTGCCATGCCTAATCCTAACAGGGCAACGATTAAAAGGGTTGGATAAACTTGGACTTTAAATAATTGCTCCTGGCTGATTAAGAGTTCAAGTTGGTGTAATCGATTTTTAATTTCCTCGATTATTACATCTATTGTTTGAGTCGCCTGTATCCGAACCCGATCAATATGACAGCCATCTGACGTAATAGCGTTGGCAACGGCTTGCTCTACAGGATGAGACAATACTTCTACAGTTCCCGCCAATGTCAAGCTTCGTTGTTCTGGCTGTACGGTTACGTATTCCTTTTGGACGAGACTAGCGATCGCCGTATCCACAACCCGATTTTTACCTTCAGCCAGATAAGCTACTTCGTAAGGATTAAGAGATACGGGTTTTTCTACTAGATTGCCACCCGGTAGTCGCAGATAAACTTGGAGGCGGAAAGCGATGAATACAACACCAATGGATAGCAGGAAGTAGAAAATCAAAAATTCCGAACCTGTGAAGTTTAAGGGATTTGGAATTGTGGAAACAATTTGGCAACCCGTGACAACTGATGCCAAAAGAAACAAAAGGAAGAGGACGACGATTTGTTGGTGTTGCCGTTTGGGTAGCCAATTTAAAGATAGCTTAGGCACAATCCAATTTTGCTGGTTATTCACCCGAACAACCTGTAAATCGCGCCCAAATCGGTCTTTGGGATCAGACCAAATATCGATGGGAGGAATCTGCCCAAAAAACTGTTTGTAGCTTTCTAATGTTCTGCTATACCAGTCTTCAAATTTCAACTGCTCCG
>NZ_JAVJQP010000180.1:0-14839 GCF_040218875.1 Coleofasciculus sp. D1-CHI-01 | reverse complement strand
AAGTGTTGTGGTGAGGGGGAGCTGGGGAAGCTGGGGAAGCTGGGGGAGCTGGGGGAGCAAGGGTACATTTTCCCTGAGCAAGGTGATGCCATACTTATGAAGGATGCTACCCCATTTCCTTGCACTTTATCCACTGCCCATTAAGCCTCAAAGTATTGATGGCTCAGGGTTTCTAGGTTGTGCAGCAAGCCCTATATAGCGTTTTTATTTGAGTTGTAAACCCCACCCCTGCCCTCCCCTTGCTAAGGGGAGGGTTTGGGAGGGGTAAGATTTTCACGTTTCATTGGAAAATGCTACAGTCTTATTGTTTGACAACTAGCCTATATTTTTTTATGATTTTATGCTCACTATTCTTTAACAAATGACATAAGACATAAGACATAAGACATAAGACAAATGACGAATCTCTATCTCAACCGGTTCTTTTCCCCTTGATAGCGCAGCCACTCACCCACAAAGGCAATTGCCCCAGATGCGCCAATTAAAATTACACTCAAGGCATTAATATCTGGTTTAACTCCAGTACGAATGCGGCTAAAAATCTCCATTGGTAGAGTCGTCGATCCGGTTCCAGCCGTAAAGCTAGCAATCAGAAAATCGTCCATACTCAGAACAAAGGAAATTAAACACCCCGCAATTATGGCAGGCATCAATTCGGGCAATAACACTTTAATAAACGCTTGAAACGGGGTTGCGCCTAAATCGAGTGCTGCTTCTTCCAAATACGGATCAAGACTGGAAATACGCGAAGAGACAACAAAAGCAATGTATGCCAGACAGAATACCACATGGGCTGCCACAATTGTCCACAAGCTTAATGGCGTGCCAATCACCGCCAGAAATACCAGAGTCGCCACTGCCATGGCGATATCGGGAATAATCAACGGTAAGTAGGATACCCCACGATATAACCCTTTCCCCATAAATTGATAACGCACCAACCCCACCGCCATCAACGTGCCAATCACGGCAGAAATAACCACAGCAACAAAAGCAACCGTCAAGCTATTTTGCAACGACTTCAGCACCCGTGCATCACTAAATAGCTTAATGTACCACTTCAACGTAAATCCCTGCCAATTGGCACTATAAGCTGACTCATTAAAGCTATAAAATGTCAAGACCAAAATCGGCAGATACATATAAAAAAACATCAGCAAAGAAAATATCCCTTGCCAAGAAAAGCTCGGCTTGAGTTTAGATGATTGCATCTCGACGGGAAGTTCCTCCTGCTGATTGCTTACTGAGTCTGTCATCTAATGCTGCTGGAAAATGGTTAAATAAATCGGGTTAACTGGATACGGTAACGCTCTTTTTTGGTTATGGCAACATCTCCAACTTGCAAGCGCCCTTTACCCCGAATCGCGATTAAGTCACCCGGTTTAACCGAGTAACTCGCTTGGCTAACTTCTTTCCAGTTTACCCGCACATCACCCGCCCCAATCAAATCTGCCATCTTACTGCGGGATGTGCCAAATCCGGCTGACGCGATCGCATCTAGGCGCATCGATGCTTCTACTGTCGTCATTTCTTTCTTTTTGGGTTCTCGAATCTTGAGTTGACTCAACTCAATGGGTCGAGTTTTCACCGGAACCGATCGCACTTGAGTCAAATGCGTCTCCAAAAAGGGGACAATATCGGGAACCGCAATCACTTGAGCGCCGCGTTCGCCTAAAACAATAATATCGCCAACTTTCTCTCGAACAATCCCTGTTCCCAGAATCGCCCCCAAGAAATCCCGATGAGTGGCTGGATCAAACAGAAAATTGCCCTCAATATCTAACGCCGCTACCTCAACCTGAGACTGATCCAGAGGTAATTCTTCACGGGTGATCCCCAGCCGTTGACGTTCAGCTTGAGGATATCCTCCCCATGACAAAAGTTGTACCTCTGTCAACCGAGAAAACTGCTGCTGAATTTCCACCAGTACAGGCGGTGAGAGGAAATCGCTCAACACCACTTCCCAAGTTTTGATCGCTTGTTCGGCTTGATCAATCACACGGGCAACAGTATCACGATTTTCGACGCCTTTGAGTAAGTCCTCTCGTGGCAGCATAAGACCTAATATATTATGAATTATGAATTAATCACAAATCATTCAGTATACCCCTGAATTGTCTCCGGCTCAAATCGCTTCAGTAGTGGGGTAGCTTGGCGAATTAAGTCCTCCGAACCTTTGACGACAATTATATATTTTCCTTGATTGAGACGATTGCGGTAGGGGAGTGCGTCACCACTACCCAAGGCAATGCCAACTCCGCCACCAACAAAAAAGCTACCCATAGCTGCCGCGATCGCACCGAAGATACCGCCAATGATATGATTCCCTATGGGACTTATCGGTAGAATTTCGATCGCCGTGAGTAGGTTAAAGGCATATCCAGCCGCAAAGCCAAAAGGCAGCAACCAGTAGGCGAGTTGCTTAACTTGCTTAATTGCTTGCAGATTCGGGTCAATTAAGCCAAACTCATCAGCACTTTGATAGCCTTTCCCCAGAATCGTGACTTGATTCAGCGGCAAGCCTCTTTTTTCCAGAACTGTGTAAGCTTCTTCGGCTTCAATGCGATTTTTCAGGACAGCAATCAGGTAGTTCATAGTATTCAGGTAGAGCTAAATCGTTACAGAGGCTTCGGAATTAATTTTAAGTTTTAGTCTTTATTTTCGCATAACCTCAATCGTAACACCCAAGAGCGTTGTGGAAACGCTGGCAGACGGATTAATGCGACTCCCAGGAAAAATTATCCCAGCCTGGAGTTTAGATGTTGACATAATAGTTATCACATCACCTCCACTTACTCCCCTCTGAGATTAGAGATTGTCCTGTACCCAAATTTTAAAGGCTTGAATGGCTTGGCTTCTGCCAGAACTTAGACTCTGATGGACGTAACGATTGACTAACTCAATGATGGGAATATCTGGAAACGTGGGACTCGAATCCGACTCTACATAGTGTCCACCTTGCCAAACATTAATCTTTAACCCTCGTCCTGCGTATCGCCAGAGTTCCGGCACCCCTAGAATTTGATAATTATCCAACTGAGTCCGAGAAGTCAGATCAATTTCTATGGCTAAGTCGGGAGGTGGATCTACCGTTAAATCAAGCCGATTTTTACCGATAATCAGGGCTGAATTTTGAATGTAAAAGCAAGTATCTGGTTCTACGCCTTGAGTCATGCGCTCATTTTTTAATGTTGTTGAACCTAATGATTCAAATACAATCTGTTGTGCTTCCAATAAAATTTTTACCATGTCGCCAATAATCTCTTTTGCTTTTTCGTGTTCAGGAAGGGGAACCATAATTTCTAATTGACCATTACTATAGGAAAGTCTCGCCGCGCGATGTTCTCCTAATTCGGTTAAAATCGTTTCAAATTGCTGCCAGCTAATATCCTCTAACAGTAATTGATGTCCCGGTTGAACCTTTAATTGTCTTAACTCCAATAGCATGAGTATTCATCCTGTTTCTTGACAATATATCTGCCCCGCAATACACCAATCGCCGCGTTCATTCCCTAACGACTCATCTCAAACATGGGTAATAAACGGGCAATTTCTCCAGCCGTGGTATTTTGCCACCATTGATTTGGCATTGGGTTCAGCCAAGCACAATACCGTACTGACTGCTGTACTTGCTCAATCCATACTTTTGTGCTTTGACACTCCCCGCCCTAAAAGTGCGGGGATTCTTCGTTCACAGATCCGGCTTTCTGTCAAGGAATTACACCTGAATTTCCAAATTTCCCATCATACCCAAATCTTCATGATCAAGGATGTGACAATGATAAACAGTTTTACCTGCAAAATCTCGGAAAGGAATGCGAATGCGGACGGTTTCCCCTCTCATGACTAGAACTGTATCTGTCCAAGCGGGGTAAGGTTCAGATTTTCCGTTACGGCTGATGACTTGGAATGGATTGGTGTGAATGTGAAAGGGATGATCCATCATTCCCGTATTCACGATTTCCCAGTCTTCAACTGTATTAAGCTGAACTTGGGTATCGATGCGATCGCTCTTGTAAGGTTGACCATTAATCAGAAAAGCCATACCCATCCCAGGCTCCATGCCGTGATTGAGCTGAAAGCGTCGCACCTGTTGGGGTTCAGGTAATGTCGGTATGGATAAGAGTTTGGTGGGTAGAGGAACGGGTTCGATTGCTTTATCGTAGTTGAGAGTAGCTAGCACTGTTGGGGCGTTGTCCTCTCTCCCCATCATGCCTCGACCACCCATCATACCTCGACCACCCATCATGCCTCTGCCACCCATCATTCCCATTCCGCCTCGATTATAGGGAAGATTCCGCAAGGAATATTGTCCTGGGTTTCTATCCCCCCGCACCAGCACTTCTGCTCGTTGTCCAGGTGTTAGCAGCAATTCTGACAGTTCTACAGGTTCGGCTAAGGAACCGCCATCTGTAGCAATCAGATAAAAGGGATGATTTTCCAGAGACAGCCGATAAAAACGAGACGGGGAAGCATTGAGGATACGCCATCGGAGTAAACCATTAGCAGGTAGAGAGAACGTCGGGTTAAGCTGACCATTAATCGTGATCAGTTGTCCTTCCCGTCCCGTCATCGCTGATGTATGGTTGGAGGATAACATCCGCCCGTTCTCATCCAGGGCAAAATCTTGGAGAACCAGGAATTCTTCTTGAGCGGCTTGAATTTCGGGAATGTCATCTAACTCCCCGCGCACAATAAATAAACCAGCTAAACCGCCAAATAGCTGCTCGGCGACTAAACCATGACGATGGGGATGATACCAAAACGTACCAGCCGGATGATCTTGGGGAATGGTAAACTCATAGTCAATTCTTTCTCCTGGCTCGATGTTGAGAAAGACATTATCTGCATTTCCTGTAATAGGAATGTGCAATCCGTGATAATGCAAATTGGTGGGTTGGGAGAGATTGTTGGTGAAGTGGATGCGAACGGTATCTCCAGGTTTAGCTTCCAGGCGAGGAGCAGGAATCTGTCCGTTGTAGCTCAAAAGATACGCCTGCTGACCCCCCAAATCAACAGCACCGGAACTGGCTTCTAAATCAAGCTCTAGTAAACCATCCCGGCTTTGATGCAGTGAAGATCCGGCAATTGGTGATTTTGAGGTTTGTTTGCTATTTTGTCCGATTGCACAGCTCGTTCCTATAGCCACCCCAGCTCCAGCTACACTTAGAGCCAGAAAAGTTCGGCGATTCATCTTTGACATGATTGATTCAGTTGAGTACGGCTTTGGCTTACTTTTGGTCGGGATCTGGAAAACCTCTCTCCAAACTTCTCTCCTGCTCTTGAGAAGGCTTTGAATTCTCCCCCTTCCGTGCCAAAAAAGTGAAACATTCTTTAGTTGACACCAAAGGTTGATGTTGTTGCCTCAATCAGAATTTAGTAAGACTGATACTCCTGAAAAACTTCAAACTCCCCATCACGATTAAACGCCAACACTGCAAAGGATTCTTTTCTCTCCCCTGCCTCCATTCCGGGACTTCCCAATGGCATTCCGGGTACAGCAATGCCAGCAATGTCCGGCTTTTGCTGAACCAAACGTTTGATATCATCGGCGGGTATATGTCCTTCAACGACATAGCCATTGACAATCGCCGTGTGACAGGAGGCTAAGTCTTGAGGTACGCTATGTTTTTCTTTAATGGCGGTCATTTCGTTGGTTTTAGTATCAGTAACCTTAAAACCGTGTTTTTCTAAGTGTTTAATCCATTCTCCACAGCAACCACAGGAGGGACTGCGATACACGGCAACTGAGAGGGGTGCTGACAGGGGTTCAGTTTCTTGATCCCAGACACTGCCATTCATGCTAACGGGTGTAGCCGCAACAGGATTTGGTGATTCTTGGCTATTGGTGCTTTTTCCCAAAACCCCGACTGTCAAATAGGTCGCTCCCACTACCCCCACGATAGCAACACCTGATAAGAGTAGGGGACGTGACTGTTGATGCATCCAAGATGTTAGACGTTTGAGCATAATTAAAACCTCACTATTAATTCTTGGCTTGGGGGTGGGACTCTACTTTCAGTTTAGACTCTCTAGTCAGATGGAGAGTAGAGACGTTCCATGGAACGTCTCTACAATGGTGCCGAAAGTCCTAATCGATGTGTTTACTGCTATAACTATTCTTTCAAAAGCCCATGAAATTAGAATGAAATTATCTTGGCTTTCCCTCTGCTTAAATTTTTGGGCTAAATCCAGACAGATTTCATCTCCATTTCATCTTGTTTTGGCATAATGACAACTGGTAATTCAGTCATCTACCGTAAGTTAGAGTTTTAGTCTAAAAATTGAAGCTTACCCTAAGCGTTGACAGGTTAAGTCTAAGCTGTTATTCATTTACATTGGGCATGAGTAGCGAGCAAGATGCAAAGCCTGCGGCATGGCTTCGCTAAACGCACTGCAAGGATTTCGCTATGATTGATATTACGGTTTAAATACCGAATAGCTGATGAAAGTGTTGCTAGTTGAAGATGAGCCAGACTTGGGGGCTGCCATTAAGCGAGCATTAAGTCTAGAAAAGTACGTGGTTGATTGGGTTGTTGACGGTACTGACGCTTGGGGCTATTTAGAAAACCAGGAAATGCAGTATACGCTGGCTATTTTCGACTGGTTACTACCAGGACTATCGGGACTAGAGCTACTGCGTCGGCTACGTGCGAAAAAAAGTTCCTTGCCAGTTTTGATGCTAACCGCAAAAGATCGCTTGGAAGATCGGGTGGCGGGTTTGGATGCGGGAGCCGATGACTATTTAGTCAAGCCGTTTAGAATGGCAGAGCTGCTAGCAAGAGTTAGGGCGTTGCAGCGGCGATCGCCTCAACTCCAACCCCAACAACTTCACGTAGGAAGCTTGACTCTCGACTGCGGTACTCGAACGGTTTATCGTGTTGCGGCGAAGGCAGAAAAACAGGAGGTTCCGCTGACTAATAAGGAGTACCAGCTTCTAGAATATTTCATGAGGCATCCCAATCAAGTGGTGACTAGCGACCAAATTCGCAATCAGCTCTGGGAAGTGAGTGCAGAACCCATGAGTAATGTCGTGGCGGCACAAATACGCTTGCTGCGCCGCAAACTTGAATCAATCGGCTGCGCGATTCCGATTGAAACGGTACATGGTATAGGATACCGTCTTAACCTAGGCAACGATGCGTCAAAATAAGCTATTTAGCCAGACTCGTGGGAAATTGGCACTCTCCTATGCTTTCGTCATGGGTGTCATTTTGAGCCTGTTGGGGTTTGGCGTTTATGAAGCGATCGCTCATGCTCATTTAATCACCTTGGAGCGGGAGTTAAAATCTGTAGCGGGGACACTCCATGACAGCCTAGAGTCAAAACTCCAGCAGCCTGGACAAGTGGAGCCAAGGGTTAGGGATATTTTACCGAATCTTTGTTTAGTGGAGATTAACTGCTCTTCAGCACAGGTAAATGGTGAACGCCACAGGCTCAGTGCTGTTAATCAAGGAGACTACTACATCCAGCTATTTGATCAGTCAGGCAATTTAGTGGCGATCGCGGGGGCTGAGCCAGCCGGATTACCCCTCGTGTTCAACCGGGACTCTTGGCACACTGTATCCGATGAAGATGGTAACACTTATGAGCAAATTTCCCTATCCCTACATACCGACGATCAGCAGGATTGGGGCTATTTACAGGTAGGGCGTTCTGTGCAAGACATCAACGACTACATGAGTACAGTGAAATTAATTTTGGGATTGGGGTTGCCTATTGCGATGATTCTCGTTGGCGTTGCCAGTTGGGGGTTAGCGGGGTTAGCCATGCAACCAATTTACCAATCCTATAAGCAGATCCAACAATTTACTGCTGATGCGGCTCACGAGTTGCGAACCCCTGTCGCCGCGACACTGGCGACGGTAGAATCGGCTCTGTTGATGCCCAGCTTAGATGAAAAAGAGGCACGAAACATCCTGGATATTGTTGAACGACAGAATCGGCGGCTGAGTCAGTTGGTTGCGGATTTGCTATTTTTGTCTCGCCTGGATCGGCAACCTGTATCGGTGCTACGCCAGAGGTGCTGTCTGAATGACTTGGTGAGCGATTTAGTTGAGGAATTAGCCGCCTTAGCGATTGCTGCTCAGATAACGCTAAGTTCTGAAGTACGAGTGGGAATTCCGATGGCGGTGATTGGGGATGAGGAACAGCTTTATCGCTTAGTGTCTAATTTAATGATCAATGCCATCCAATACACGCCAGTTGGGGGAAAGGTAACGGTTATTTTAGACAAGAGTGATCATCATGGGGTAATCCAGATTAAAGATACAGGGATTGGCATTGCTCCAGAAAACCAAGGACAGATTTTTGATCGCTTCTATCGAGTGAATAGCGATCGCTCTCGTCATACAGGAGGTTCAGGATTAGGCTTGGCAATTGCTAAGGCGATCGCGCAGTCACACTACGGTAGCTTGCAGGTACAGAGTGAATTAGGCGTTGGCAGTATCTTCACCCTGCGATTGCCTTTAGTGGGAAGTTCCGTGACATCTTCTCAACCAACTTGAGTATTAATCAACCGGCTCTCTGGGATTTAGGAATTTCACCTGAATTTCATCTGCCGTTTGGCAGACTGGGGAAGATTTTTGTCAACCCAGAGCGAGTGAACTATGCGTTATCGGCACAAAGCCTTACTAGAATCTGTCCTGATTACCACCCTGATGCTGTCTATGCCCAATGTGGCTTTTTCTCATGTTGGACATGGGGATGAGTTTCAAGCTACAGGGGGTGTGGAACGAGTACAGGTGAATGCTGAAACTGATCAGATGTTGGGTATTGTTGTCACACCGATCACTCAATCCGCTGAGGGTGGAGCAGGGGTGATGGTTCCTGTCACCGCATTGGTGGATGCTGATGGCAAGCAGCTCGTCTTTGTGCAGTATGAGAAGTTTTATGAGCCAGTTGCAATTACAACAGGTGCAACCCAGGGCGAACTGATCGAAGTAACGGAAGGATTGTCCGTTGGGGAAAACCTCGTCACCCAAGGTGGCTTGTCACTTTATGCTGAATCTCGCAAAACCAAAACGGCTGATTCAGCCACTAATCCCGATGCGATCTCTCCCCAAACAGATGAAGCTCATGCTCAGGCAGATGCCCAAGGAATCCCTCATAGCCACGATGCTGCTGGCAATATGACCCAACAGCCTGGGGAAGTTGCACCGCAAGAGGGTGGATTTCCGATAAAGATTTTAGCGGCTGTCGGTGGCGGAGCCGTGGTGTTAGTTGGTGCGATTTCGTTTGTGAGTATCCGTAAGAAAAAGAGCGTCTTTTCTGACAAGAAAGGGGGCTTCTAATCTACAATGTTTAACACGATTCTGAATCAGACGCTCAAAAACGCGATCGCTCATCGGTGGTTCATCGTTGTAGGTGCCATTGTAATTACCCTGTGGGGTGTTGTCAGTATCAGCCAGATGCCACTGGATGTGTTTCCTGAATTTGCACCGCCTCAAGTCGATATTCAAACCGAAGCAACGGGATTGGCTCCAGAGGAGGTGGAAACGCAAATTACTGTACCCATTGAAAGTGCGGTGAATGGTTTACCCGGAGTGACGACGGTGCGCTCGTCCTCGAAGGTAGGGCTATCAATGGTGCAGGTAGTCTTTGACCAAGATGCTGATATTTACAAAGCGCGGCAATCGGTAACAGAACGGCTCCAGCAAGTTACCAATCAGCTTCCAGAAGGCACGCATCCGCCAGAAATTTCGCCACTGGTATCCCCGTTAGGTACGATTTTGCAGTATGCCTTTACCGTAAATGGGCAGGGGCAAACCTCGCTGATGGAGCTGCGCCGACTAGTGGAAGTCACCCTCAGCAACCAGATTCTGTCAGTACCGGGAGTCTCTCAAGTTACCATTTATGGGGGAGATGAACGCCAAGAACAAGTGCTGGTTGATCCGACAAAACTGCGATCGCGCAATGTCTCTCTCACCGAAGTCACCAATGCAGCAAGAGGCGCAAATTCCAATGCTCCGGGGGGTTTCTTGATTGGTGGGGGTCAAGAACTACTGGTGCGCGGCATTGGGCAGATCAACTCCATTGAAGACTTGCAGCAATCGGTGGTGAAGGTGCATGAGGGTCAACCCATTCTGCTCCAAGATGTGGCAGAGGTCAAAACCGGGGCAGCCCTGAAGCGCGGAGATGCCAGCTTTAATGGGCAACCTGCGGTGGTATTGATGATTAATAAACAGCCTGATGTGGATACTCCCACCGTCACTAAAGCTGTGGAAGCCGTGATGCAGTCGTTGCAGCCAACTTTTCCGGCTGATGTGCAAGTGGCACGAACCTTTCGCCAGTCCAACTTCATTGATGCGGCGATTCGCAATGTCAGCGGTTCTCTGATTCAAGGCATCATCATTGTGTCGGTGATCATGCTGCTGTTTTTAATGAATTGGCGCACGGCGGTGATTACGCTGAGTGCGATTCCCCTATCTTTGTTGGTTGGGTTACTCTTCATGAAAGCCTTTGGCTTGGGCATCAACACGATGACATTAGGCGGATTAGTGGTTGCCATTGGCTCCGTTGTGGATGATGCAATTGTGGACATGGAAAACTGCTATCGCGGACTCCGCACGAATCAAGCCCAGGGTAATCCCAAGCATCCCTTTCAAGTCGTATATGACACCTCTGTAGCAGTACGGCTGGCGGTGATTTTTTCCACCGTGATCATCGTTGTGGTATTCGCACCGATTTTTAGTTTAACTGGCGTGGAAGGGCGTATTTTTGCGCCGATGGGGTTGGCATATTTGCTGTCAATCGCGGCTTCTACGCTGGTGGCGATGACTCTTTCTCCTGCCCTTTGTGCGATTTTGCTGGCAAATCAAACCTTGCCCCAGGAAGGCACATTTGTGTCCCGCTGGGCAGAACGGCTCTATCGTCCGTTGCTGAATCTGTCCCTAAGATCGCCCCAAATTATTTTAGGTGTGGCACTGGCGGCGTTGGTGGCGGCTTGTGCGATCGTTCCGTCCCTAGGACGGGTGTTTCTGCCGGAATTCCAGGAAAAGTCGATGGTTAACTCGATGGTGTTATTTCCGGGTGTGTCCCTGGATATGACGAATCGGGCAGGGATAACGCTTTCCAAGTCACTTCAGGACAATCCCCTCTATGAATGGGTGCAGGTACGGGCAGGACGCGCTCCTGGGGATGCTGATGGCGCTGGAGTTAGTATGGCACACGTTGATGTGGAACTCAGTGATAGGGCGCTCAAAGACCGGGAAGCCAGCGTTAAACACCTGCGTGAAGCCTTCCTGAAGTTGCCCGGTGTCGCCCCTAATATTGGCGGATTTATCTCCCACCGCATGGATGAGGTACTCTCTGGAGTTAGAAGTGCGATCGCGATAAAAATCTTTGGTTCGGATTTGATCGAACTCCGCCAGATCGGTGAACAGGTGCGCGATGTCATCGAACCGATTGCTGGGGTTGTAGATTTGCAGCTTGAACCCCAACTTCCTATACGTCAGGTGCAAATCCAATATGATCGAGCGGCGGCGGCGACGTATGGATTAAGCATGGAACAACTGTCAGATGTAGTACAAACGGCTCTTAATGGTCAAGTGGTGTCCCAAGTAGCGGAAAACCAGCAGCTTATTGATATCTCTGTTTCACTGACACAACAGGCTCGTAACAGTTTAGATGCGATTCGCGCGATTCCTCTCTCCACTCCCACGGGAGAAACCATCCCCCTGAGTACTGTTGCTAAAGTAGACTACGGCATGGGTGCTAATGTGGTGAATCGGGAAGACGTTTCTCGCTTAATTGTCGTTTCAGCCAACGTTGCTGAACGGGATTTGGGTAGTGTCGTCGGCGATATTCAAACTCAAATTCGCCAAAACGTGCAGTTGCCCAATGGCTATTTTATCCAGTACGGCGGACAGTTTGAATCGGAGGAACGGGCGACTAATAACCTGCTGGTGTATAGTATCCTGGCTGCGATTGTGATTGCCGTGTTGATGTTTTTCTCGGTTAAATCCCTCCCTGCCACGATCGCGATCATGATTAACTTACCTTTGGCATTAGTGGGAGGCATTGTCTCGATCGCGCTGACTGGCGGTGTGATTTCGGTTGCATCTTTGATTGGCTTTATCACCCTGTTTGGCGTTGCTGTTCGCAATGGCTTGTTACTGGTAGACAACTACAACAACAAGTTTGCTCAGGGAATGTACCTTAAAGATGTAATTGTCAACGGTTCTCTAGAACGAGTAAACGCTATCTTGATGACAGCAATCACCTCAGCATTGGGGATGTTACCGTTAGCGATCGCCAGTGGCGCTGGAAATGAGATTTTACAGCCGTTGGCAATTGTGGTTTTGGGGGGTTTGTTTACCTCTACAGCCTTGACATTGTTGGTGATTCCTGCACTTTATGCCAAGTTTGGTAAACGGTTGATGCCCAAACAAAAAACCATGGCGGTTAAGACGAGTTTTCCGGTGAATGCTGCACCGCAATCATCGGTAGATTCACCGCTGTAGGGCTTTTGCTAGATTGGGTTTCCATCCGTTCATTAATCCGTCTGTAGGGGCGCACGGCGTGCGCCCATTCCCCAACGATTCCCCAACGATTCCCCGGCGTGCGCTCTTTACAGGGGTTGGCAATCGGCTGATACCAAGTTGCGTTCTAAGCTGTAACGCATTTAATTTGATAAGACAATCTAGGCTATCAAAGGGTTTCAGTAGCTAAATTATTGGATTTAGCTGCATAGCAGCTTATCATGTCATTCTGAGCGAAGCGAAGAATCTGGACAGATGCGCGAGCGTCATTCCGTTTCACTGCATTCTGCGAACCATGACAGATTCTACCTTAGACTGCAACTTGGTATGAGGTACAGGCGTCGTGAGGGCGCAAGCCTTGCGCCCCTACGAAAAAACCGCGATCGCACGCAGGTTATCTTAAACTGAAGTTCCCCACCGTTCACTTTAATTGTCCCCACCTACTAAAAATACGATGTCACATCAACTCACAATCACCTACCCAGAAACCTTTCCTGATGCCTTACAACAAACCAGAGAACAGTTTGAACAAGAGGCAAAATGGGCTATGGCAGTGAAACTTTTTGAGATGAAACGCCTATCATCGGGAATGGCAGCCGCATTAATCGGCACGGATAGAGTTTCATTCCTGCTTAATTTAAATCGTTATGGTGTGCCAATGATTGACCTTACCGAAGCAGAACTCTTATCAGATTTAGACAATGCCTGAAACCCAGAGGATTGTAATCAATACTTCCCCCTTAATCGCCCTTGTTGCTGCCTTAGGGGATTTAACGGTGTTGCAATCTCTTTACACTCAGGTATTGGTTCCTTTTGAAGTCTGTCAAGAAATTATGACAGGTGGTTCAAGTGGGTTTGCTGTAGCGGAATTTGAAGCAGCAACCTGGCTGCAAAAACAACAAACCTGCTTGACAATTTCTCCCCTTCTACTCAATTCCCTCGATAGAGGCGAAGCCGCCGTGATTCAGTTAGCTATGAATGAAAACATTCAAACTGTCTGTATTGATGAAGTAGCAGGTAGACGAATCGCCAGATTAAGTGGACTTTCATTGACAGGTTCTATTGGGATATTACTCCGTGCCAAGCGGGAAGGCTTCTTTTTTTCAATGCAGCAAGCGATATCTCAAATGCTCAACCGAGGGATTCGATTAAGTCCAACAGTGATTAATTTTGCCCTAGAACAATCTGGAGAAAACCCTGTATCTGAGGAATGAGACCTATAAAGACTTGTTAAATCGCAATTCTACACAAGGCTCACCGTGACAGTGATTAACTTCAACAAGCAGATGAGAAAGAGATGGAATAAAACTGAGTAGTTTTTTGCGATTGCACTCGGAAGTTATGCGAATTCTGTTAGTTGAAGATGAACTGGATTTAGGCACAGCAATTAAGCGAGTCTTAGTCAATGAAAAATATGTGGTGGATTGGGTACAAGATGGTACTCTGGCGTGGAGTTACCTGGAGTATCAGTGGACGGATTACACCGTAGCTGTTTTAGACTGGTTACTGCCGGGACTATCGGGGTTAGAGTTATGTCAGCGGTTGCGATCGCGAAATAATGCCTTACCTGTACTGATGCTCACTGCCCTGAGTCAACCGGATAAACGAGTAGCGGGGTTGGATGCTGGAGCCGATGATTATTTGGTCAAACCCTTTGTCATGGACGAATTACTGGCACGGTTACGGGCTTTGCAGCGGCGCTCACCCCAGCTACAACCCCAAACTTTAAGCGTGGGTGGATTCACCCTCGATCCTGCCAAAAGTACCCTTCAGGTTTGCCGAATTGACCAATCCGTTGAGACAATTTCGTTAACCACCAAAGAATTCCAAATTCTCACCTACCTGATGCAAAATCGCGATCGCATTATTCCCGGTAGTAAGCTGCGCCATCAGCTTTGGGATCTAGACGCTGAACCCATGAGTAACGTCGTAGCGGCACATACGCGCTTATTACGCCGCAAACTCGCCAGCCACGGCTGCGATTGTCCGATTGAAACGGTTCCCGGTAAGGGCTACCGATTCACTATTCAGCCATGAGCAATAATCGGCTGTTCCGTCGCAGTCGCCTGCGTTTATGCCTTTGGTACGCTGGAGTGATGGGCGTGATTTTGGCTATCTCTGGATTAGGGGCATATCGGGCGTTGATTCGGGCAAACTGGGTAGCAATGGAACGGGAAATTGAGTCGATTGCTGGCACCTTACACGACAGTGTAGAACCGTTACATAATACCTATGCAAGTCTAGGCAGAAATATTCATGTCTAGGCTTGCTGCTTACTTCCTGCTTCATTCTGGCAGTGACGGCACTTAACCAGTCCACAGGCTAACACCACCTAACTGGCGGCTTGCTCTAAATTG
>NZ_JAVJQP010000175.1:0-5948 GCF_040218875.1 Coleofasciculus sp. D1-CHI-01 | reverse complement strand
AGTTTCCACCGCCAATCACTAGCACTCGTTTATCCCGCAGTTGTTCTGGTTTTTTGTAATCTTTAGAATGAATAATTTCCCCGTGAAATTGTCCCTCAAATTCTGGAAACCGTTTGCACCAATGATGTCCGTTACACAGTAGTACGCCTTTATAAATCCGTTGTTCTCCATTGACAAAGGTTACTTCCCAGAGATTGTTTTCAATGGGTCGGACATACTCAACAGTACGATTAAGTTCAATCTGCTCCCGTAACTGAAAATGATCGGCAAAACGATTCAGATAATCCCGCATATGTTGAGCGCTGGGGAAGTCGGGATAATCATCAGGCATGGGAAAATGAGTAAATTGGGTAATGGTTCGGGATGAAATAATATGGGCAGTTTCATAAACCCCGTGATACCAATTGCCACCGATATCATCACTGCCATCTACCTGATCATAGGCAATACCCGCCGCTTTAAGGGCTTGAGCCATACCCAATCCCACAAACCCTCCGCCGATAATCAACTGCTTGTGACTGGTATTACCCTGCTGTACTGTTGAGCGAGAACGACTAACTTGTACCACGGTTTAATCTCTTTGCAAACTCATTCGTAATCCAGTTTAATAAACTAGGACTGTATCGTTTGAAAAATTGGACATTTTGCGCGATCGCATCCGGGAAGACCTATTCCAGCATTATTAATCAAAATGTCAATCGGGATATCTAAGGCTTTGACCTGATGATACAGCGCTTCACAGCCCTCAAGAGACGGAGCTACAACGCGGTATTTTCGCAAGGGCTACATGGGTACAATTGTTGAGGGGCTTGAGCCATCCAGACAAGATCACCAAGAATATCCTCAACTGGCGGCAAGGGATAGACTGCCAAATCGATGAATAGAGTCATACCTTCCAGCTTGAGAAATTGCCACTGATTGCCATTGCTGATACTGCCGTAAATCGTCGAAATAGGTTGTCCTTGTCCCTCATTGAAGCGTTGAGCCGCAACCATTTCGGCAATACACTGCCCAAAGCCCAATTTGAGGTCAGTCTTTTTAGCTTCCACAACAATTACCGCTGGTGCTTCAATCTCTAAGACTTCTTTTGAGCGAGTCAACAGGAAATCGAACAAGCCATTAAGACCGACCGACTCGTCAACATTAAATTCCTCACCGGAGAAGACACTCACTTGGCGATTAAGAGCTTTCCTGACATCGATTAATACTGGATAGATAATACCCTCCGAACGGGCTTTTTCACTACCAGAAGTAGCCACAATCGGTAACGTTTCCTGTAAGTAATCTGAGAGAGTTGGCGAAGGGGCAACCGGAGAAGTTTCAGGCAAAAAGCGACTGCCTTCAATGACAGTCAGTTGGAAAGCCGCTTTAGCTTGAGCGATAGTTTTGAATTGACTATAGGGCATATATAAGTGGGTGGACACAATTAAAGTTAACGGTTGAGATTAGGGAACTCTTAACGGGGAACAGGGAACAGTAAGGGTTTGAGGTTTGTTGACATAACTTAATCTAGTTAAGTTTATTTCCACCAACCTACTTACGATACTACGATACTGTTCCCTTGCTCAGTAATTATGTCTACTTTTGCAACTACTTATAACTACTTATCACAAAGGTGACAATATTTTTTTTACTTTGAACTCAGGTAGAGATAGGGGAATCATTAGTTTTTAATCAACTAACCACTCCCCCATCCCACTGTTATGATATTGTCGCCTACAGTTGCACGGTTACGGTTTTCACTTCAGTGTAATTTTCCAAACAATACTCACCCAGTTCGCGACCTATGCCAGACTGTTTAAATCCACCAAAGGGTGCCGCCGCGTCAAAGACATGGTAGCAATTTACCCAAACTGTACCCGCACGCACATTATGAGCGATCGCGTGAGCTTTAGCTATGTCTTTTGTCCACACACCTGCGGCGAGTCCGTACATGGTGGTGTTTCCCAGACGAATCGCTTCATCAATGTCTTTAAACTTAATAATGCTCATCACCGGACCAAAGATTTCCTCTTGAGCAATCTTCATGGAGTTATCAACATCAGCAAAGACAGTCGGTTCAACAAAGAAGCCGCGATCGCCAATTCGATTTCCGCCACACAGCATTTTTGCCCCTTCTCGCTGTCCCGCTTCAATATAGCTCATAATTTTATCAAATTGAGCCTGATCCACTTGGGGTCCTTGTTTGGTATTGGCGTCAAAAGGATCACCGACGATGCGCTGTTTTGCCCGTTCTACACATTTAGCCACAAACTCGTCGTAGCATTTTTCTTCCACGAATACTCGTGAACCCGCATTACAACATTGACCTTGGTTGAAAAATAGACCGTGGTGGACACCTTCAATCGCCGCATCCATATCAGCGTCAGCAAAGACAATATTTGGACTTTTGCCCCCTAATTCTAAGGTGACGCGCTTGAGGTTGGTTTTGGCGGCTTGTTCCATGACCAAATGTCCCACCTCTGTTGAACCTGTAAAGGCTAATTTATTGATATCGGGATGAGACGCGATCGCACCCCCGGCTGTGGGTCCATAACCGGGTAGAATATTCACTACGCCCGGTGGGAAACCCGCTTCCAAAATCAGTTCACCCACTCGCAATGCGGTTAGAGGTGTCTGTTCTGCTACTTTTAGAATTACTGTATTACCAGCCGCCAATGCTGGTGCTAGTTTCCAGGCTTGCATTAACAAGGGGAAGTTCCAGGGAATAATTTGACCCACGACTCCCACAGGTTCATGTCTCGTATAGCAGAAGTAAGGACCATTAATCGGAATGGTTTTGCCCTCAATTTTATCTGCCCAACCTGCATAATAGCGGTAGCAAGCAATGGTTAATGGCAAGTCAGCATTCATCGACTCGCCCAATGGTTTGCCGTTATCAAGGCTTTCTAATCGTGCCAGTTCTTCTTTATTTTGCTCAATTAAATCTGCCAGTTTATAGAGTAATCGTCCCCGACTGCTGGCGGACATGGTGCGCCATTCTCCACTCTCAAATGCTGCCCTCGCTGCTTGTACCGCCCTATCTACATCGGGGGCATCTGCTTCAGCCACATCACAGATGACCTCTCCTGTGGCGGGATTGATCGTCTCAAATCGGCGACCTGTGGCGCTTTCCACCCATTCGTTGTTAATTAACAACTGAGTCGGACCGATTTTCACCTTTTGTTCTGGTGCTGTGGCGGTTACCATCAAATTCTCCTTACGTTCTTACTGCAAAAAGCAATAGGATTGTGGTCATGCATTAGTTTCTACCAACTCTCTATCTATGACCGCCTCCATTCACTTGTCCTACAACTTTAGGAACATAACGATTCAGTTTTATCTATCTAAAGTTATAGATTAACTATTATTGATTTATGTAAAGTAAGTCATTTTCTGTCATCCATGAGGCTGTGATCGCCTGATCATCTAGACTCCATAGTTTTTTTAGTTGAAGTCTGCTTGATCGTGTAAGGTTCAAGTTTTAAGTATGTAAAAAAATCGATGCAATCACTTTCATAATAATTAACTTTTATGTAGGAAAATCTTGAGGAGATGAACAGAATCCGCGCAGGTTCCCAGATGGATGCTTTCTCCAAGGATATCGCGATGCAAGCGTCTCCAGGTTAGGAGATCATCGGTTGTTCATACCCAAGCCTTTGCCAGTGCTGTGTCCAGAGATTGCATAACCAGGAGACATGCTGGTGATTGTCTTGTTTATGATGCCGTTTGCGATCGCTCTCAATTGCAAGCCACAATTGCCGCAGTTGTTGGCAGGTGGTACAGTGTTGAATTTGGCAGGCGATCGCGTTGAACCATTGGCGTAATTGGCGATAACTGATGAATTGTCCACCTTTGTCACGGCGATGAACAAAGACGATATATGCCCAGGATTCCACACGCACGATTAGGTGTTTGGGGATTTTTAGGAATTTCGCGATCGTGGCGAGGCTGATGCGGAATTTCTGGGCGGGTTGGAGGCGGCGAAATAAAGGTGTCATGATACCAGTTGGTTGAGTTTGTAAGTTTTCGATCCCCCTAAAACATCGGTCTAGTAACTAGAGTTAGCGATCGCAATAGGTAGAGATATGCCATGGCATGTCAGTTGTAGGGGCGGGTTTAGGCGTTTAATTTTGGTATCTACCGATAACTTCAAAGGCAAAACCCGCCCTTCGTCCAAACATGGGTTATGGGGAGTTTGGGGGATCTGATGATTAACTGTTGGGGTAAGATTTCAGGATTAGGCGCTGATTGAGCGGAATAATTGTCCAAGCGGCTTGTTTGGGTCGCTTGCGGGTGGTGTAGCCCTGTTGTTGGAGGGCGGATTTTATGGCAGCAATGTCTGTGGCGACGCGATGAGCTTCCGTCACTGGGGATTTTTTCATGGATATTTGGTTAAGATGAGACACTGAAAAGGAAAGACCAGTCAGCCACGCCGTATCTTGACGGAGCTGTTTAAGTTGTCTGGTCTTTGATGTTGTGTTGAAATTGGGAGGGCAACTAACGAGCTGTAAAGCAGCTTTGCAATTGCCTAACCTTTAGTTATGCCATCCCTAATATAAGCTGCTTATAGCTAGGATGTCAAGCAGCTTATATTAGGGGCTTATAATAAAGCTGAAATGACCGAAAAACAAGAGGTAGAGCAGGAATCCCCCCTAAAAAGCCGCAGAGATCAGTTGGGTTTGACTCAAAGGGATGTGGCTGTAGCTGTCAATGTATCTGTGCAAACTGTAAGTAACTGGGAAACGGGACGGTACAGGGAAGCCAAGCTGACCTTGCCGCAAGTAAAAGCACTTTGTCGAGTATTGCAGTGGACGATTGATGATTTGCCTGATGACTTAGCACCACCGCGATCGCAATCTGCTGATAATGTCTGAGTATATTGCTTGCCACAATATACTCTAAAGTATAATGCCTGAAAAAAATGCTCGACTCACACTAACGAAATTGCGGCAAAGAGCTGGCTTAACTCAGCAGGAACTTGCCAGTGCCATCGGAGTGACACAAAAGACAATCTCCATCTGGGAAAAAGGTTCGGTAGAGCCTAAGCTGACGTTTGAGCAAACGAAGCTGTTGATGGAGGTGTTGAACTGCACGCTTGATGAGCTAATAGCCGCCATAAAGCACAGCACCTAGAGTCTAGAGCCTGGGAGTGATTGAAAGCTGAAACAGAAGACATAACAGAGTGAGCGACCACTGGTCACTGGTAAAGTATTGGTAGAATGACGATTCTATAAGACACTGAGAAATGGGCAGGCATCTGGGAAGCTCTGGAGACAAAAGCTCCAGACTTTGGCTTTTAGATCGCCTGCTTATTTATCCCACGCTTCTTATCCAAGCATACTTGGAAGACGCTTGTCAAGCCTGCTTGGATAATATTGTTTGGACAACATGAAGGAAGAACGACAGCAAGATCGAGAGTCACGCTTAAGAAAGCGGCGAGAGGAACTAGGCTTAACTCAAAGAGATATTGCCCTAGCTCTAGGAAAGACGGATCAAACCATTAGCAACTGGGAAACAGGCATATATGAGCCAAAGATGACTCCCCGTGAAGTTAAAGCGCTGTGTCGGCTGCTGAAATGGAGTTTGGAAGATATGCCAGACGAGTTTGGCATACCTAAATCTCAATCGGCGGATAATGATACCACCAACTTGGACGCCAGGAAATAAATTTCCGGCTAAAAGCTCAAGTCCATTAAAATGGACTACAAACTAGAGATGCACTCAGCTCGATTCTGACTTTAGCTTTTGGGGGCAAGATCCTCCCCATACATAAATGAAAGGGATTTCCATTCGCCCCCTTACCAACCCTAATTTTCGATGAAAGCTAGAACTAAATCGCGACTATCCCCGACTTCAGCGATAGCAAGTCGGGGTTGGATAGCGGATGATTTACGGGTTTCAATATCCCGTCAATCATCAAATTATTAGTTTTTATTTACTAAATTAAATGGTAATATGGGGATATG
>NZ_JAVJQP010000171.1:0-11854 GCF_040218875.1 Coleofasciculus sp. D1-CHI-01 | reverse complement strand
ACCCTTAAGTAGCAAAGGCTCTAACAGAATCAAAAGCCTGTTTTATTAGAATTGCTTTTTTTAATCTCCATGATTCTTGCGTAGCAAGGATTATGGAGATTATTTTTTAGTATTTTATCATAGTTAGTCTGAAAGAGCCTTAGTTTTGTCTCTAACTTATTGCTTTTCGTCGCGACTTGCTTAACGGATTTCGCCTGAACCTGATTACCATTTTGTTGTACGACATGAGTTAACTCATGTGCCAATAATTCTTGTCCCGGCTTGCTATCAGGTTGATATTCTCCCTTTTTAAAGAAGATATCTTTACCCGTTGTAAATGCCTTTGCCTGTATCGATTTATTTAGCTTGTCTGATTCAGAATCGGTATGAACTTTTACCTGACTAAAATCTGCCCCAAACGCCTGCTCCATTGGCTGACGCACGTTCTCAGATAAGACTTGTCCACTACCGCGCTTCTGTTGAATGGATTGTTCGAGAGAGGGTGTAGCTGTGGCGTCAGAGGATTGTGACGGTGTTTCTTTTTTCTGAACTGTTTCTGCCTCTGGTTCCTGGAGAGGCTGGTTTTGGATGTCTTCATCCTCAGCATTGTCCTGACGTTGAACCGTTTGAGCGGATGACTGATTCAATACAGGATTAACTGGCTTAATAGGTGACTCAATTCGCTGAGATTTAAAGGTATTGAGTCGATTTAATCCGGGGTTAGGGGTAGGTTTTATTGGCTGGACAATCTGATTCGACAACCTGCCCAAATTAACCTGTCTCTGAATCGAAGATGAGGGTGTACCGGGAACGTTGACCGGAATTTCGATAAAATTATGATACTCTTCTGATTGTTCGGTTTGTTGATCGGGTGTGTCTGAAGTTTCTCCTTGGCGTTGAACCGTTTGAGACTCACTCGATGATATCTCGTCTTCTTCCGCCTCTGGTATTTCCTGGCGTTGGATAGTTTCATCCGACTCCTGCGGTTCTTCTTCAGCGTCTGGTTCGACTTTTTCCTCGTTTTCAACTGGCGATGTACCAGGAGCGTTGATGGGGAGTTCTAGGAAATTACGAGCGGGTTGTTTCGCTTTCGCTTGGATTTCAGTTTCTTCTTCTGGATTCTCAACGCTGTTTACCTGGGGTTCAGCGATTTCCTCGGCTTCACTGTCGGATATTTCCTGACGCTGAATACTTCCATCTGATGCGGAACTATTGGAGGCTGAGGCTAAAGAAATCTCGTCGCGCTCATTCGTCTCGTCTTGATCGTCTAAATCATCTAACCCATCTGCCTGAACATCTACAGCATCAGCGGCTGGCGTTGTCGGCTGATTTGTCACATCACCTGAGTTGGGCTGACTCGGAATCGCTTGGGTTGTTGTGGGATCTGGAGCTTTAATCGGAATGTTGAGGGAGTTATAACCTAACTGGGAGATTTGATCAGCTTGCTGTTTTAGCTGTAGTTTTTCCTTTGGCGATAAATTTGGTGATAAGGCTTTGACACGACGCCTCTGTATCTTGAAGGGATTCGGCACGGGGGTCGAATTGGGCTTTGAGAAGCCTTTTTTCCAGAGGTGTTCGTGAGAAGACATTGCCGAGTGCCTCAACGATAGCGGTGATTCTGCTGAAGAATCCTTCTATTCTACCTGCTTAGTGCTGGACATTGATTAAATTTTTATCAAAATTTAGGCAGCTAGCTAAATAAGTTTTGTTAAGGGGCACGATCGCATGGTTGAGTCAGTAGCTGTGGGGGTGATCATCTCCGATTAAAGAGAAATGGTATGATCACCTTTTAGAGTAGGTTCCGGTTAACCTATCGCCGTTTGCCGACGTCTGAACCAGTTAATCACCAGTTTTTCCAGTTCAATCCAAACAAACATTAAAGCGCTAAAACCAAGACAAATTAAAAGTTCTTGAGGACTTAACCAGTGAGTGCCAAAGAAATCCCGTAGGGGAGCCACATAAATTAGCATTAATTGTAATGCCGTGGTCAAGGTGACAGCACTCAGAACATAAGGATTGGAGAAGGGATTCAGTTGCACCGTTAGCTGAGTATCAGAACGAATCGCGATCGCGTGTCCCATCTGGGCTAAACATAAGGTGGTGAATACCATCGTTTTCCACCGATCCGGATCTCCTGATGCATGGGCATAGTTATATGCCCAGACCATGAGTATGATGGTCAGGATAGCCAATATAATCCCAATCCGCACCATGTAAAGCCCCAACCCACGGGCAAAAATACTCTCGCGTGGATTGTAGGGGGGACGCTGCATCACATTGGGTTCGGCGGGTTCCATTGCCAGGGCGAGGGCGGGTAATCCGTCGGTGACGAGGTTCATCCAGAGAATTTGTAGGGGGGACAGGGGTACGCCACCTAAGCCAATTAAGGGTGCCGATGCAATAGTTAGCACTTCTCCAATGTTGCTGCCCAGAATATATTTGATAAAGCGGCGAATATTCGTATACACCACTCGACCTTCTTCCACCGCATGAACGATAGTGGCGAAATTGTCATCCAGCAGAATCATATCGCTGGCTTCTTTACTCACATCGGTACCCGTAATACCCATGGCTACACCGATATCCGCTTGCTTGAGGGCGGGGGCGTCATTGACTCCATCCCCCGTCATTGCCACAAATTCACCTTGAGTTTGTAAGGCTTGGACAATTCGCAGTTTATGTTCCGGGGAAACACGGGCGTATATACTCACCTGGTTCACCTGTTGCTCTAATTCGGCTTGCGAGAGTTTTTGCAACTCTTGTCCGGTGAGAACAATATCCCCGTCTTTAGCAATGCCCAAATTAGTTGCGATCGCGCGTGCTGTTAACTGATGATCGCCTGTAATCATCACTGGGCGAATTCCCGCCTCCCGACATTGAGCCACAGCCTTCCGCACCTCGGAACGCGGCGCATCCAGCATTCCCACTAACCCCAGCCAAATTAATCCTTGTTCACTCTCCTCCCAAGCACCATCCGGGGGAATATCTGGCAAGGGTTTATAGGCAAATCCCAATACCCGCAAGCCTTTCCCAGCCATCTGGTTATTCTGTTCCAAAATCTGCTCCCGTTGTTCCGGCGTGAGTTTACCCTCCTGAATCCGGGTGCAACGCTCTAAAATTAGCTCCGGTGAGCCTTTGGTAAACATGATGTAGGATGTAATGTCTTCCCCATGCTGCGTCTGAGCGATCGCACTCATCCGCTTACGTTCAGAGGAAAAGGGAAACTCGGCGACTCGGGGCAACTGTTGACGCAACGACTCTTCAAAAAATCCTGCCTTACCTGCCAAGGATAGCAACGCCCCCTCAGTGGGATCACCCAAAATCGTCCATTCCTGCTTTTCCTGCTGTAATCGGGCATCATTACATACGACACAAGCGGTTAACAGGGTTTGCAAGTCGGGATAGTCTTGAACGGTAATCGCTGATTCCTGAATCCGGAATTCTCCAATCGGTGCATACCCGTCACCCGTCACCGCAAAGGTATCTCCAGGGGTATGAACATACTGAACAACCATTTTATTTTGGGTGAGGGTACCGGTTTTATCAGAGCAAATCGTCGTCACAGAACCCAGGGTTTCCACCGCAGGTAGCTTACGAATCAAAGCATGACGGCGCACCATCCGCTGCGTACCGATCGCCAGGGTAACGGTAACCACAGCAGGTAAGCCTTCCGGGACGACTGCCACTGCCATACTTAAGGATACTTCTAAAAGTTCTTCAAACAGTCCCAACCCCCGGTTCAGCATACCGCCAACAACAACCAAGGCGACTAAGAGTAGGGAACCACTGACTAAGACATTTCCCAACTGAGACATCCGCTGCTGTAGCGGCGTGGCTTCCGTTTCCACCGATTGCAGCATTGTGGCAATTCGCCCTAATTCCGTCTGCATCCCGGTGTTAGTCACCAGTACCTTGGCTCGCCCCTGAATGACTTCGGTTCCCTGAAATACCAGGGTTATGCGATCGCCTAAGGGGGCGTCTTCACTCAGTTGCACGTCGGGTTGCTTGTGTACAGCTTCAGCTTCCCCAGTTAGGGCAGATTCGCGGATTTGCAGGTTTTGCGCTTCAATTAGACGACCATCAGCCGAGACTTGTACCCCTGCTTCTAATAGCATGACATCTCCGGGCACCAATTCCTTACCGGAAATTTCCATTAGTTTCCCGTCTCGCAGCACCCGCACTTTAGGGGAAGAGAGGCGCTTGAGGGCGGCGAGGGCTTTTTCAGCACGGCTTTCTTGGAGATAGCCGAGCAAACCATTTAAAATCACGATCGCAAAAATCGCGATCGCGTCTTTGGGAAATACCCTATTGCCTAAATCCAGGATGGCTGAAACGATGGCTACGGCAATCAGCATCACTAACATGATATTGGTGAACTGATCCCATAAGATTGCCAGAGGACTACGCCCCCCTGTTTCTGTTAATTCATTTAACCCATACTGCTGCTGTCTCTGGCTAATTTGTGCGGGAGTTAAACCCCTGTCGGGGTCACTTTCTAGATGTTCTAGTGCTTGCTCAATATCCAGGGTATGCCAGGGTTGAGTGGTATCGGGAAGAGGACTTGAAGATGCAGATGAGGGTGTAGTAAATGACATAGTTGGCGGTGATTAGTCTAAGCGGAAAACGTTGCGGAATAAACCTAACTAAAAAATGAGACACCTAAAATCCGCCCTTGGGGGGAATTTTTAACTTAGCGCTCTCGGTAAGTTGTTTTGCCAGATACCTGACGTTGACTAGCTTTTATTCAGAAAAAATCCTCGATCACTCTATTGTTTTTATCCAATTCTATTATCCACTATTTCTTCAAAATGAAATAGGCAGGAAATGAGTACTTTGCCAGAGGGCATAAGCAATAAAAGCAAAAGCTAGAGTCACTAAAGCGGTTAATCCATATCCCACACACATCAACAAACCATCTTGCTCTAAAGTAGCAACAACCAATAACAAAATGGCAGCAGTTGGCATCGGATTCGTGAACGGAAACGGTAATATCAGTAGCAGGGTTAGCCAAGACATACAACACCCATTCCAGCGCCAGACTTTAGGACTTTCCGCTACAGTTAGCCAACGAGGGCGCACAATTTTTTCCAGCACCCTCATCACTCGCTTCAAATTTTTGAGCAGTTTTAAACTCAAACTAGGGGGGAATCGGAAGTTGGCTACTTTTCGCGGTAACCACGGTTTTCGCCGTCCTAAAGCCATTTGTACGGATAACACTAAGCAGCCTAATCCTAATACACTTGATGCTCCGGGAGGCATGGGAAACAAAAAGGGTAAAACTAATAAGCCAATGACCAAGCTGAATCCTCGCTCAGAGGTTTCTGTGAGAATATCTCTAAGCGTTAGGGGTTGATGGGTTAATCGGCTGAGTAGGGATTCAATGTCTTGAGTAAATTTTAGGTGCATTTGTTATTGGTCATTCGTCATTCGTCATTGGTCATTTGTCATTGGTCAAGTCGGTGCTAAACCATACAACCAAATAATCAGCATCGGCGTTATTACCGTCAGCAGCAAATTGAGAGGCGCACCAATTCGAGTGAAATCCAGAAACTTATAGCCACCGGGTCCATAAACCATTGTATTCGTCTGGTAGCCAATTGGAGTCAGGTAGCTGTTAGAAGCGGCAAAGGTGACAGCAAACATAAAGGCAAGGGGATTAAGATGCAGCGTTGTGGCAACGTTTGCGGCAATGGGTATCATCAGAATTACGGCAGCATTATTGGAAAGGAGTTCGGTGAGTATGGACGTAGCTAAGTAGAAGAACATTAAAATCCAGTAGCCCGAAAGATTCCCACCCATAGCAACTAAATGGCTAGCTAACCATTCCGTTGCTCCCGATTTATCCATCGCGATACCGAGAGGAAAAAGTCCAGCTAACAGGAAAATAATATCCCAGCGCACGGCATTATACATCTCTCCCGGTTTCAGACAGCCTGTTACAATCATCAAAATAACTCCTGCTAATGCCGTTACTAAGATAGGTACCCAATCGAAGGCAGCAATAACCACAACACCCAGCACAATCGCCAGGGCAATTCCTAGCTTATCTTGGCGGAGGGTTTCGGTGTCTCGCTGTTCAATGACCAGTAAATCGCGACTGGTTTGTAATCCGATTAAACTTTGCTTGGGACCTTGGACTAAAAGCAAATCGCCAAACCGTAAGGGAATTTGACCGATTCGTTCTCGCAGCAGTTCTTCTCCTCGCCGAATTGCTAATACTGTAACATTATAGCGTTGGCGAAACCGTAATTCTTTCAAGCTAGAACCAACAAGATTGGCGTTCGATAAAATTAAGACTTCTGCCACGCCTTCTTCTACTGAACTGAGTTCAGTTTCCCCAAACGCTTTCCCGCCAAACTGAACCTCTGGCAGGATATCTAGTCCCCGTTTGGTTCTAATTTTCAATAAATCCTCTCGGCTCCCCCGCACGAGTAAAATATCACCAACGGCTAAGGTTTTATCAGCCAAGGGTTGAGGGAAGTGGATATCATTACGAATGATTTCCAGTACGTCTAAATCGAACGTCCGCTGAATTTTACTAGACCCTAATGTTTGTCCGACTAAACTCGATCGCGGTGTAACCACAACTTCGCTAACATACTCATTAAGACCGTAATTTTGGGTGACTAAATCGCTGCTGGATGGTTTGCGATCGGGCAGAAGCCGGGGTGCGGCGAGCGTCAGGTAGAGTAATCCAACCATAAAAGTAATAATACCTAAGGGCGTAAACTGAAATAATCCGAATTCGCCATACCCCAGTTCCTTAGATACACCACTTGCCACAATATTAGTGGAGGTGCCAATTAAGGTAATCATTCCCCCTAACACCGTGGCATAAGATAGGGGAATGAGCAGTTTAGACACGGAGATATTTTGCTTTTTACCCCAATCTTCCACAATGGGTAAAAAGACAGCAACAACCGCCGTATTGTTGATAAAGGCAGTAATCGAACCGACAATCGCCCCCATGACAAAAATTTGTTGTCTGGGATTCTTTCCGCCCCATTTAATCAGCACGTCTCTAACCACTTGAATCACACCCGTGCGTCCAATTCCTTCACTCAGGATAAACATTGCCATTACTGTAATGGTAGCCGAGTTACTAAAGCCAGAGATTCCTTCTTCCGGGGTAACTAATCCCAACAGCATTAAGACAACGGCAATAAGCAGAGCGGTGACATCGACGGGCAGCCATTCGGCAATAAACGCAATTAAAGCGAGGATTAAAATGCCAAGGGTGAGGGCAATTTGCATAGATTATTTACAAGTAAATTGGGAATTATAAGAAAAAGCGAATCGTAATATATAAAGCTGCCGTTACGAGTTGTATCACCATTACAGGTACGCCGTAACCCAAAAAGGTTTTAAACGAAATCCGGCGTCCATGGAGTTCAGAAATACCCGCCGCTACGATATTGGAAGAAGCGCCAACGAGTGTGCCATTCCCTCCCAAGGTAGCCCCAAACATCATGGCATAGAACAGGGGTAGTACTTCTGGGGGAAATTGACCCTCAAAGGTTGGAGATAGGACATCTGCTCCCACAGAACCCACGTTAACTAGATACTGTTTAAGCAGTGGCACCATTGCCACAACTAGAGGAATATTGGGAACAACACTGGATAGTAAACCAACTAAGAAAAGTAGCAAGAGTGAACCGAGGAAAATATTTCGTCCCAATAGTACGGCTAGGAGTCTGGATAAACCGCTAACGATACCCGTTTTTTCCAGTCCACCAATAATCACAAAAATAGACATAAAAAATAGCAAGGTACTCCAGTCTACATCCCGTAAAATGTTGTTAACGGTATCAATCTTGCTATGGTGAGCCAACAGTAACGCTAACGCTGCTCCCATCAAAGCGACAGCCGCTGGGGAAATTGGAATCGGTAGGGATTCTCCTACGACAAAAAACACCAGCACAAACGCCATGATAAACCCCCCAGCGATTAAAACTCTAGGATGATTGATTTTAGGTTGGGGCAGTTGATTCAAATTATCCAGCTTTTTATGCCAAGTTTTTGGGAATAAAAAGGGCAGCATGACGAGGATCACGGCAACAGCAATAACTCCCCCTAAACTCAACTGAAACAAGTAGTCGGTAAAGCTGATATTGACAGCATCCCCGACAATAAAGGTTGCCGGATCACCGACAAGTGTGAGTAATCCAGCGCTATTAGCCACCAACACCATTAAAATTAGTAATGGCACGAAGTTTACCCCAATTTCCTGCGCCAAGGGTGGCACTAAAGGGGCTAATAACATTACCGTTGTCGCATTCGGCAACATGGCACAAATTGGAGTAGTAATGGCAACAATTCCCAGCAGAAGTCGCTTTCCTTCTCCTCCCGCTAATACCACCATTTGTGTAGCCAAGTAGTCAAATACCTTAGTGGGTTCAAATGCCCGGACTAGAACCATTACGCCAAAGAATAAAGCCAGGGTAGCATAACTCTGACTGATGTAGTCAACGGCTTCGTTCAGCGTCATAACGTGGACAAAAATTAGCAGTAATGCCCCCAAAAAAGCCGCAATTGTTAGGTGCATCCATTCGGTCATAACCAAGAGAATGACACCCACAAACGTTGAAAATGCAATAATCTGAGACCAAGTTTCCATAAATTTCCTGATGATTGAAGTGGATAAGGGGAAGATGTTCAACGAACAGTAAAAAGTACCCAAAGGATAAAGGGGTAACAAAAGCAGATTGGGTAGAAAAAACAACCCCATGCCTATAACCTAGGTCTAGTTATAGCAGTTAGTAGAGACTTCTAAGAAAAGTCTCTACCAAAGGGCTAATTGGGTTGCTTTTGTTACATTATTGTGGGCATTCTTGCATCGATTTGGATTACTAGACTGGTGTTTTATAGCACTACGCATTGAGGTTAGGACAATAAAATTGGGTGAAAAGGCAACAGGCAATAGGCAATAGGCAACAGAGAAATGTCCTAACGTATCCCTGTAGTGCTATAGTCACTGGTAAGCTGTCATGCATTTAAATTGGGTATTAGTAGCGAGCAAGATGCTCGCACTACAAGGCTTTCGCCGTTATTGATATTAAGGTTTAAATGCCGAACAGCTTATCCTCACGTCAATGTATACCCATTACACCCGCAACAAATCGCCGCAACGCTGAACTGAAACGACATGGGCAAAGCCTCAACTTCAAAAAGCAGGTACAAAAAACTGAGCAGTACCAGCGCCTGAAACTGATGAAATCGAGACATTCCTAAAAATGCTGATTCTTCAGTCTCCTCCCAATGCCTACGGAGTTAGCTGACGGGCTAGGACTGAGAGTTGTCCCTCTCGACTCGGGTTTCGAGTCTGAGATATGCCCCAAAAGTTGGTTCCCCCGCTCCAGCTTCACCTTGTCACTGAAACAGATTTCTCGGTGAAGTCTTGGATTAAGCTGACTTACTCGACTTAACCTTTTATTATATTGCTGTGGGCAAAAAAAGTCAATAGAGTTTGTTCACATTCCAGGAAAGAGAATCAAACTCATCAAAAACCTTGCACCGCTATCAGGAAAAATGTGCCCTTGCTCCCCCAGCTTCCCCAGCTTCCCCAGCTTCCTAAGCTGTCATGCATTTAAATTGGGTATTAGTAGCGAGCAAGATGCAAAGCCTGCGGCATGGCTTCGCTAAACGCACTACAAGGATTGCGCCATTATTGATATTAAGGTTTAAATGCCAAACAGCTTATTAGTAGCGAGCAAGATGCAAAGCCTGCGGCATGGCTTCGCTAAACGCACTACGGCAAGGATTGCGCCATTATTGATATTAAGGTTTAAATACCGAACAGCTTACCCCCCACAAGACTTATTCAGCAGACTCTATTTGGGTTGCCGAGCCAAGGTTACGATACTTTGGACTGAGTAAACCATCGATAAACGGCTAAACTGATACAATAACCAATGCCAATACTGAGAAGAACACTCAATGATGCCCCTAGCCAGGAACTTGCGATTGAGGGTTCAGGTTTACCTTTATCCAGACGGTGAGAAACTGTGGCGGTGATGGGGGCTTCAATAATTTGACCGACGCCAATCGCCGCACCCACACCTGCTAAAATTTGTCCCAGTTTCGCTTGTTGTTGATTCTGCTGATTTTGATGGGCGGCTTCATCAATACTCACTTGGGTTTGTACACTCAGCATGAGTTTTTCATAGAGTTGAATACCGGGACTGAGAAAACCAATATTTGCTTCCATTTGTTCCCGGTAAAAACTAATCTCTTGCTCGAATTCTGTGAAGAATTGCGGTGGGGTCTGTCCAGTTTGCTGTTGAATTTGTCGGAGACATTCTTGATAATTCTTTAAATTGACGCCAACGGTTTTAGATTGGTCTTGTAGAAAAGAGAGCTTTTTATAATAGTCCAGAGAGTCTTGGGGTAGCTTTTTCAGAGATTGACTATCCCATTTTTGTTGATTGTAGTCCTCGGTGAGTCGTTCGATAGCTTCGTACTGTTGACTGAGGATCTTTTTTAAGATAATGCTTTGGGAATGGAAAAAGTGAATTTTATGATAACTGAGTAGCATATCTTGGAAGATGCGATACACTTTATCCGCTTGCTGCTCAATGGTTGGGTCTTGATAGAGGAAAACACAGCTTAGATGGATGGATTCGATAGCATAGTTATTAAATTTTTGGATAGTAACGGGTTGGGCGTAAATACAAAATGGGCTGTTTAAAAATTCCTCAACTCTCAGATTGTTTGGGTTAATTTGTGTACCATAGTATTGACTGAGACAATTGGCGGCGATTTGGGGAATATCGCTAGGGGAATAGTAGGAATTGGGTAAAATTCCGCCCAGGATGACGGTTTGTCCGAGTTCCAGAGGTAAGTTGGCAATATGTTCACCTAGATTCGCAAAGATGGGTAGGGCTTGTTCTTGGTGAATTGAGGGAACGTAGCTGGTGAAGCGCAGCAGGTAGGTGTCATTGAGGCGACGTGCGACTAGGCGACTGTGAATAATTCCTGTCTCTAAATACAGTCGGTCATTGTTGGGTTTTTGGCATTCTGGCGGAACAGTGGTGAAATCGAGGACGTTTCCAGAGGGGGCTAATTCTTGTTCAATGGGGATGAGTTGAACAAAATCTGATGCCCGTTTATTGGTGCTGCTGGTGAGGTGGGTGGAGAGGTTTTGTAGGTTTTCTTGGAAGAATTGCCGCCGCTTGTCTGTGGTTTCTGGGCGTTCGTTGAGGCTATTTCGCAGCACGTAATGATAGAGGTGCAGCGTGGGGGATAAAAGTTTAATGGTGGTACTGGTTTGGGTTGGATTCATGGTTAAATCGGTTGTCCTCAGACTCAAGGTCTGGGATTATATAAGTGGAGCCTGCTGATACAAATTATGAATAATTCATAGGAGTTACGAAAAAGCTTTATCTGTAGTGGCGTGGCACACCTTAGCAAGATGAATTGGGATGGGAGACCCGAAACCGTAGGGGCGCAAAGACTTGTATCCGTGTCAATTTAAGCCAGCCCTCACCCCCAGCCCCTCTCCCAATATTGGGAGAGGGGAGCAAGAGGGGAGCAAGAAAATCCGGTTCCCCTTCTCCCATGCAACAAAAACGAAGTATCCTCTGTCCTCCCCCGTGCCACAAAAACGAAGTATCCTCTGTCATCCCCCCTCTTGTAGGGGGGAACGAGGGGGGTAGGGGGGAACGAGGGGGGTAGGGAGAAGGGGTTAGGGGATGAGGGGGAATGGGGTAATTGTGATGTCTAATTGGGGTCTGCTGAATAAGTCTTGTGGTGAGGGGGAGCTGGGGAAGCTGGGGAAGCTGGGGGAGCTGGGGGAGCAAGGGTACATTTTACCTGAGCAAGGTGATGCCATACTTATGAAGGATGCTACCCCATTTCCTTGCACTTTATCCACTGT
>NZ_JAVJQP010000170.1:0-58576 GCF_040218875.1 Coleofasciculus sp. D1-CHI-01 | reverse complement strand
TATAATCCAGTTGGTGTAGGCTCTAGGTGAGTGGGTCTAGTTCCGTGAATTCTCTTCGCCTAGGCTTATTGAGGGCTAAAGCCCTGACTACGAACTGCAGAAACAACAAAATGACTTGTAGGGGCGGGTTTTACCGTTATCTGTGGCGACAAACCCCCTAATTCAATAAACCCGCCCTGCTCCCAACCATTAATGTTTATAATCCAGTTGGTGTAGGCTATAGGTAAGTGGGTCGAGTTCCGTGAATTCTCTTCGCCCAGGCTTATTGAGGGCTAAAGCCCTGACTACAAACTAAGAATTTTCACCAAAGAGAACGTAAATCCAGGGTAAATCCTGGTAACACCTCTTCTCCAGAAAGAGTCTCTGGAGCCTCTAAAATTTCAACATTTTGCTGGGGACGATAAATTTCTACTCGCCTCTGTTCTGGCGCAATTAACCAGCCCAAACGGACGCCATTTTCCCTATATTCCTTCATTTTATCTTGGGTGGCTTTTAACGTATCGGAAGGAGACATCAGTTCCACAACAAAATCGGGGCAAATTGGCGGAAACTTGGTTCGTTGTTCTGGAGACAAACCATCCCACCGTTCCTGTCTCACCCAAGCTAAATCCGGAGAACGATTAGCGCCATTAGGAAGTTTAAAGCAGGTAGAGGAGTCAAACCCAACCCCTAATCGAGTTTGGCGATTCCATATCCCGAAATCAATGACAAGTTCAAAGTTTTGATTCCCGGTTTCTCCGCCAGTGGGGGACATAATAATTAATTCTTCGTGGGCATTGCGTTCAAATTTCAGATCAGGATTAGCCCGACATAATTGATAAAATTGGTCATCGGTAAGCTGAATAATTGGGTTAAAATCTATAGTATAAGCCGTCATTTTAGTTTTACCTGTTAACTCCACTTAATTGGATTCATCCCCCATCCTCGGTCATGCTCTGACGCCGCCTACATTTAGACTGGGGCGAGTCGAGTTAGGTTAATTCTCATACCTCCACATTTAAGCAGCGACTCGCCCCTACAATTGTGATCATGTCAATTTCTCTGAATCATCCGTTTGGTCAAATTAATAATCGGTAGGGGCGACCCGCTTGCATTACTTAATAATACCCGTCTATTCAATTTACTCGGGTCGCCCTTACTCAGGTCGCCCATTGCACATTTGCATATATTTTAAATGGGTTGGGTTATAGTCGCCAAAGGAACCTTGATCGCACCTTAACCCTCAATACATCTAACGCCAAGATATCCCCTATTCGGATAACCAATCGGAGCGAACGTTGTTCTTTCCGGTCGTGATGTATCACACTAAAAGAAGAAAGTCAAGTTTACTGCTGTTTTACCCTGTCGTCCAGTTGCCATCAATCCCACGCGGGACGAACCAGGAACAACGTTTCCCAATGATTGAAACCAAACAACCCGAAGACGTTACCAACTATAACCAGAGTTCATTGAACGCCCTCGATCGCGCGATCGCCTTTTCTCAGGGTGAGTTCTCGCTTGTCTTAGTGCGCTGTAATTATAAGCGTTTGCAAAAGCGTATATTACACCAACTGCACGAACGCGCTCAAGGTCGATATCAAATACAGGAATTAGTTCTCCCCGAATCCGTCACCACCCTTTACACCACGATTCAGAATTATGTGGACAATCAGCCTGTAGAGACGGAGGGAGCTGGGGAAGCAGAGGGAGCAGGGGGAGCTGGGGGAGCCGAGGGAGCAGGGGAAGCTGGGGGAGCCGAGGGAGCCGAGGGAGCCGAGGGAGCAGGGAAAGCCGAGGGAGAAGAAATTAAAATTAGAGCTGATTCGAGCTGTATTGATCCCCCTCCCGCCTTAATCATCCTGGGACTCGAATCCGTGGAAGCGCTGGATGATTTACTCACCTCCACCAACCAAGTACGGGATGAATTTCGCAAACGCTTACCCTTCCCCCTAGTCTTATGGGTGAATGACGAAGTATTGCACAAACTCGTCCGCTCTGCTCCTGATTTTAGCAGTTGGGCGGCGACTCCAATTAAGTTTGAAATTGCTACCGATGAACTCCTCGATTTGCTGCAACAAAAAGCAGACTCCCTATTTAAAACTGTACTAAAAGGAACTTCGGGACGATATGCGCCGTGGCGTATCTGTACCCACCATACTAATCTCAATTTAGCCACAGGTTGCCGTTCTCGCGCCGAACTTGACTGCGCCCTCCATGACTTAGAACAGCGCCAAGAAACGATTACCCCGGAACTAGAAGCCAGTCTGCAATTTGTTTTAGGGCAATATGATTATGCCCATGATTATATCGATGCCGCCGTTATCCGTTATCAAAAAAGCCTTTGGTATTGGCGCGTTACCAATAACTTAGAACGTCAAGGCGTTCTCCTATTTCATTTAGGCTTATGTTATTGCCGGAATGCAGACTTGCATCGGGCGCAACGACACCGCAACTGGGAAGAAGCTTGGCCCTATCTCCAGCAAGCGGTTGAGGCGTTTGAACGGGCGGAACGTCCGGATTTAGTGGCGCAGTTTATTACCCAACAGGCGGAAGTGTTGCAACATTTGGAAGGCTGGGACTCCCTCCAACACGTCGCCCAACAGTGCTTACGAGTCCATAAATACTATGGTTCCCCCGTGCAACTGGCGCAAGATTACGGCTTTTTAGCCGAAGTCGCCCTCGTGAAACGGCGCTGGAATGATGCCAATCACTGGGCGCGACAAGCTCTCTCTCGCTTAGACTCTATCTCCGATTCTCTCTCAGACTACCCCGGCTTACATCCCTATTTATTGACTCAACTCTATCAACTCATCGTTGTCAAATCCTATCATCAGTTGCGTCAATCAGCAGAAGCCACCCAGCACTTGAACCAAGCGAGTCAAGACTTAGCGGATGCCATTGCCAAAAGCGATTATCTCTACGAACCCCAACGTTACTTATATCTGCTGGAAAGCCTACGGCGGCTGTACTTCGAGCAACACCGTTATTTAGAAGCCTTTCAGATTAAGCAAGAACAAGGGGCAGTCGAACAACTCTATGGATTTCGTGCCTTCATTGGTGCGGCTCGTCTCCAGCCTCGACGAGCCGTATCTAATCCTACCTTAAGCCCAGTCGAACAGCAAGAAATTGTGGCACAAGAAATTGCCGCATCCGGGCGTCAACAGGATGTACAACGTTTAATTGAACGGTTAAGTCGAGCGGATTGTCAATTGACGGTGATTCATGGACCTTCTGGTGTGGGTAAGAGTTCCATCGTTTCCGCTGGCTTAGTTCCTGCCCTCAAGCATAGAGCATTAGGCGATCGCTTAGTGTTACCTGTGGTACTGCAAGTGTATACCGATTGGATTAAGGAACTGGATAAAGGCGTCAGAACCGCCCTATCTGGGTTAACCCCGCCTAAATCTGAGCCGTATACCCCCTCAGAATCCCTAGGTGACGACAGTTCTGATCAAGCCATTCTCAACCAACTGCTGGCACTGTTACGAGATAATGCGGATCGCAATATCTTAACCGTGTTAATCTTTGACCAGTTTGAGGAATTTTTCCTGGGACATGCTTCTCCCCAGCAAACGCGCTTATTTCATCAGTTTTTCCAGACTTGTTTAGATCTTTCCTTTGTTAAAGTTATTATTTCTATTCGCGAAGACTTCTTACACTACTTATTAGACTTCGAGAAACTGAATCTAGAGGCAATCGACAATAACATATTAGATCGCAAAAATCGCTACCCGTTAGGTAACTTTTCCCGTCCCGATGCCCGGGCGGTAATCCAAAGCCTCACCGAACGCGCCCATTTTTACTTAGAACCCGCATTAATTGATGCCTTAGTTCAAGATTTAGGTCGAGAACTGGGAGAAGTGCGTCCGATTGAATTGCAAGTGGTTGGGGCGCAGCTTCAAGCTGAAAATATCACCACGCTGGCGCAATATCGACAACGGGGACCCGTGGAAAAGCTGGCGGAACGTTTCCTGGAAAAAGCCCTAAAAGACTGTGGCGCAGAAAACGAACAGGCGGCTTGGCTGGTGTTGCAACTGCTTACTGATGAAAATAATAATCGTCCCTTAAAAACCCGTGCCGAATTAGTCATTGAATCGGATATTGACGCCCAGCCTCTGGATTTAATTTTAGAAATATTAGAGAAATCAGGCTTAGTCTTCCTGTTACCCGAAATTCCCACCCATCGCTATCAATTAGTTCATGATTACCTGGTGGAATTTATCCGCCAAAATGAACAAAATAGTTTGCGAAAAGAACTGGAAGAACTGCGGCAAAAAGACAAAGAGAGTCAAACTAAAATCCAACAACTGATTCGGGAAAAAAGCCTGCGGTCTAAATTATCAGCGGCGACGAAAAAACATGCGGCTGCGGTGGAAAAACAACAGCAAGCCGAGGGGAAATTGAATCAAGTTCTACGACGCCGTTTGCAAGAAGCCCGAATTGCGGGCGTGACGTTAGCTACCCTGGCGGTGATTGCCGTCGGACTGGTATTTCGGGCAGTATTTAGTGAAACCAATGCCCGATTAATTGCCCTGAATGCTTCAGCCGAAGCCTTGGTTGCGTCCAACCGTAAATTTGACGCTTTACTGAAAAGTTTATCCGCCGCTAAAGAATTAAAACAGGCCCTAGGAGTGACCCAGGAAACCCGAATGCGGGTGATTTCTACATTGCAACAGGTGGTATATGGCGTGAAAGAACGCAACCGTTTAACCAAACATAATGATTGGGTGAGTAGTGTTAGTTTTAGTCCCGATGGGAATTTAATTGCGTCAGCGTCTAGGGATAAAACAATTCAACTGTGGAGTCAGCAAGGGGAATGGTTGAACGAAGTAGGGAGACATAATCAGGGGGTGTATGCGGTTCGCTTCAGTCCTCAGGGTAAGATATTAGCCTCTGCGAGTGAGGATAATACGATTAAACTTTGGAGTCGAGAGGGTCGATTATTAAGAACCTTAATTGGACATCGCGATCGCGTTCACAGTATCAGCTTTAGTCCCGATGGTCAACGGATTGTCTCGGCGAGTGAGGATAATACGGTCAAACTCTGGCGTATCGATGACGGAAAGCTATTGAAAACCCTATCAGGTCATAATCATTGGGTGTTAGATGTAAGTTTTTCTGCCAATGGTCAGTTGATTGCATCCGCCAGTCGTGATAAAACGATTAAACTGTGGCAATCAGATGGTACATTACTCAAAACCTTAACTGCCCACAATCAACCTGTACTCGACATCAGTTTTAGTCCCGATGGACAATATCTAGTCTCTGCTAGTGCAGATAAAACTGTCAAACTTTGGCGAACTGATGGCAAATTACTCAACACCCTATCCGGACATCAAGATGCTGTAATTGCTGTTACTTATAGTCCAGATAGTCAGATGATAGCCTCTGGAAGTAACGACAACACAATTAAACTCTGGCGTCTCGATGGTACATTAATTGACACATTACAAGGACATGGTAAGGCAATTCTGGGATTAGGATTTAGTCCCAATGGCAAAATATTAGCCTCTGCCAGTGCTGATAATACCATCAAACTCTGGCAAGTTGAGGGGGGAATGTTGCAACCGATTCCTGGACATAGCCAACCCATCAGCAGTGTCAGTTTTTCCGGCAAGGGTCAGAGAATTGCTACCGCTAGCTGGGATAATACGGTGAAACTCTGGACTCGTCAGGGTAAATTACTAAAAACAATTGCGGCACATCAAAAGTCAGTTAATAGTGTTAGTTTTTCAGACAACGGTGAGACCCTAGCTACAGGCAGTGACGATAAGACAATTAAACTCTGGAATCCAGATGGAACCTGGCAGAAAACATTATCCGGACATAAAGATGGGGTAACCAGTGTTAATTTTAGTCCCGATGGTCAGCGACTCGTATCTAGTAGCGCGGATAAAACAGTCAAACTATGGCAAATTGATGGCAAATTGGAGAAAACCTTAATCGGTCATCAGGGAACGGTTTGGGGCGCAAGTTTTAGTCCCGATGGGTCTTTAATTGCTTCAGCCTCTGACGATAAAACGGTGAAATTGTGGAGTCGTAACGGCAGGTTTATCAAAACATTGAGGGGGCATACAGATTCCGTGAATTGGGTAACGTTTAGTCCCGATGGCGAGTTTATTGCCTCAGCCAGCAATGATGGAACGGTGAACCTTTGGAATCGAGAGGGAAAATTGGTGCGTCCATTGAAGGGACATAATGGTTCAGTCAATTGGGTAACGTTTAGTCCCGATGGCAACTTTATTGCCTCAGGAAGTGATGACAAAACTGTTAATCTTTGGAGTAGACAAACCGGTCATTTAATTAACTCTTTTGTCGGTCATCAGGAGGCTGTGTTTGGCGTTAGTTTCAGTCCTGATGGTGAGCTTTTGGCATCGGCGTCTCAAGACACGACGGTGATTCTGTGGAATTTGGATTTAGCGGATTTAATTGGACGCAGTTGTCATTGGTTGGAGGATTATTTACAACATAATCCCGAATCCCCAACGATTAATGACGCCAATTCCCAGGATTTTCGGGCATTGTGCGAGGGAAGATAGGGAATTTCATTTTCGATGATAGCTATCTAGGGAACAATTAAAATCCATGTTTAGTTGGATAATATTATAGGTTGTTTTCAAAAATGGGGGCATTTTTACTCCCATTAATTCCCTTTTAACTCACCTCTTACACCAGATCAATGGTGCGTTACGCTTCGCTAACGCACCCTACTGGACTGACACAGCTAAAATTGTGGAATAGATTTGACGGTTAAATTGGGCGCACGCCGTGCGCCCCTACAATTCTAATTCACCATTTTAAGTGTGCTACGCCACTACGATTTTGCTAGCCGATCCCCGAACTATTCAAGATGTCGGGGAACTAATTCCTGATTATCCCCCGATTGGATGAGACAACTAGGTGAAGTCAATGCCCTAGAAATTGTCATACCTTAAAAATTGAGATGGATTGTGTCACAGATTTAGACTCAACTTCTCCGATGTAGTAAAATGTAGCCTGTAGAGATGTTGCTGGCAAGGTTTCTACAGTCCCCAATCCCTAACCCTTAATTATGTCCAATCCCTTTTTACTCAGCCGCGTCCTTTTACAGTTTAATTCGTCAGACGAAGACCTAATTAATGAACTATCAGCCGCTACATTTACACCGGATGGTAGTTTGTGGCTGGGTGCTGATGAAGGGATCAATGTTGAACGTCTATCGCTGATCGAACCTTGTGTTTTTGGCAATCATCAATCCTATTGTCTAGCCGATTTCATCGAATTGTTTAATCAAGATGATGAAATCGATATTGAAGGAATTGATTATGCTGATAATTATCTTTGGATCACTGGATCTCACAGCACGAAACGTGGCAAACCCAAGGGGAAAAACGTAGAAAAAGATCTCCAACGCCTTGCCAAAATTAAAACCGATGTGAATCGATATTTACTTGCTCGTATTCCCGTGGTGAATGGCGAATTATTAAAGGTGTCTTCTCTCCCCGATAATCCGGAGGAAAAATTGACCGCCGCCTGCTTACAAAAGACAGACGCGAGTAATAGTCTCATAGATGCCTTAATCGAGGATATTCACTTAGGTCCCTTTGTCACCCATCCCTTACCCAGTAAGGATAATGGCTTAGATATCGAAGGATTGGCGGTGCGAGGCGATCGCGTGTTTTTGGGCTGTCGGGGTCCGGTTCTCCGGGGTTGGGCAGTTATCATCGAAATTAAGGTGGCTGAATCTGCACCCGGCATCTTAACCCTACAAGACATTGGGGACAACGGGAAACGCTATCTCAAGCACTTTATCGATCTCAATGGTTTAGGAGTGCGGGAACTCTGTTGGCGAGGAGACGATTTGCTGATTCTGGCTGGACCAACAATGGATTTAGAAGGTGCTATCCGGGTATTCCGCCTCAAATCTATTTTAGACCGTTCAGCCGATAGTATAACGGCGCAAGCCTCCGGAGAGTTAGAACGCCTGTTTGACTTACCCTTTATTCCCGGATGCGATCGCGCCGAAGGTTTAGCCTTGTTTCCCTGCTTAGGAGAATCGGATGCGCTATTAATGGTTTATGATTCCCCTAATCCTATTCGCCAAATTGAACCGAGTGCGATTTACGGAGACGTTTTTAGTGGAAACCTTTTCGACTAATCGTGCTAAATAAGTTAAGATGCTCTAGATTTAGGATAGTTTAGGGGGATCTAGTTATAGAGTGGGCATGTTCTGGGAATTAAGCAATTTTATGCCATAGGGTTTCTTGAACTTGACTCATCTCTTCCCGGACTTTTAGGTAACGACAGGGAATACTATCGATTACACCCATTGCGGTTTCTCCATTGCCATAAAGTTCTAGTTGAGCTTGGGGAGGGGCTTCAAAGAATAAACGTTCTTGGGGAAAGATAATTCGTTCAAATCTCCAATTTGGAATATTAGTAATCCGAGCAATTAAGGTTTTTCCCGTTCCATTGATATAGTAACAAAGCATGAGATTACTACTGTCATTGAGCCGAGAATATAATAGTTGAGTCATCATCAATAACCTCAATAACGTTATCAGTTGGTCACAAGTCTTACTCAGAAGCAGGATAAAGGATTAACAAAACGCTTTATCCCCAAGTTTGACTGACTTAAGAAGACTAGCGCAGCGCGGTTTCATTATGATGTCCGGCAAATCACCCATAATAAAAAAGCCTAAAACCCTTACTGTTACAGCATTGCTATTATGGGCAATTAACAGGACTTGATCCAGCTTATCTTATGAAAAAGCTGGGGCAAAAAGATGGGTATAGTTCCAAGGCAAGGTATAGAATTGAGCGTTAGCCAGGGACGCGGGAGGATGCCAGTCCGATTGAGTGTGTAGAATATACTCTATTCCCCAATGAGCATACGTTTCAACCCGCAAACGCAGTTCTAAAGAATGGTAAGGGATTTTCGTTGGCACAGAACCGTTCGACGTTGTGTTTACCTGAGTATAGGTTTCAGGAATAGCCGCCATCACGTAGTCAACCAGTCGTTGACGTACATCGGGCTGGGCAAATAGTTCGTTGTAGGGTTCATCACCATAAACTGCCAGGGCATTGTCAATTTCTTCATTCACTAATTGCAGTCCCAAGTCTACAACCGCTTTAGACAGTGATTTAGACATTGTTCATTTCCTCAACTTGATGGCTTACCTGCTGAGATCAGAATGGATCTGTCGTCCACGGAAACACTGAATTTCAAGGGCATCGAGTCAAAAAGGGAAATATCCCTGTGGGTCATTGCTCGATGAACATTACTGACTTTACAGGTTAAACGTAAAAAAATTGGGGAATGACACTCAAGAGAACTTAGTGTTTTTCTAAAGAAAAGATTAAGAAAAGGGTTTCAACCGATAACCAACGCTGTGAACCGTCTCAATCAAATCATCGGGCGCTCCCACGGCTTTGAGTTTGTGACGCAAGCTCTTAATGTGAGCTTTAACGGTATCTTCAAAGGGGGTGGCTTCGGCAGACCACAAATGCTCAATGATGAACTCACGGTTGATGATACGCTGACTATTTCGCAAAAACAACTCTAGGCAGGAATACTCCTTCGGGGTTAAATGTACAGGCTGTTGATTATAGATTACTTCATGACAACTTGGATCAAGCTGTAATCGCTCCCACTCTAGCACTGGCGGTACTGAACATCCTCCCCGTCGCAACAGCGCTCGAATGCGAGCTAAGAGTTCTGGCAAATCAACGGGTTTGACTACATAGTCATCAGCGCCTGCATCTAAACTGTTCACCTTATCCGTGCTAGTGTCAAGGGCTGTGAGCATCAGGATCGATCCATGATAGTCGCTAGAACGCAGACGCCGACACAAACTGATACCATCTAGCTTAGGGAGCATGACATCTAGTAAAATTAAGTCATAATAGAGGCTTATAATTTGTCGCCAGCCTGCTTCCCCATCATTGACAACATCAACATCATAATTTTGATCAATAAGCGCCTCTGTGAGGGCTTCTGCAAGCGCGATATCGTCTTCCACCAACAAGATCTTCATAGCCAATTGATTGAATAAATCGGTAAGCCAACTCAAGTAGATATAGCAGATGCGCTATATCTTAATTCTCACTTTACCAACCTTAACATTGGCTCTACTCATCCTCTAGAGCATCGATCCAGTGATCACAGTTAAGTAATCGGACGAATGACGTAGCTCGCTTCTTTTCGGGAGCGAGTATGACAAATAATAAACGATAAATGACAAGTAACAAATGACACATTCTATCCAACCCAAAAATCTGCTTGCTGGTTTGGGTTTAGCATTACTGATTCTCAGTAGTCCGATTGCTGTTTATGTATGGCGATTAATGGGATTCGCTTCTCAGGCGGATCTAGCACATCCTCTGTTGTTAATCACCATCACTAACGGTTTCAGCATACTGCTACTAATTGGCATCTACCATCGCTTCTGGGTACGACTTAGGCAACTGGAACAAGATAATGACAACAGCAGATTCTTGTCTCCAGAGATTCGCGATCGCCAACAAGCTGAGTTGCAAGAACAGAATTTTGTTTCCGTAATTCTCGATACCGCTAATGCCTTAATTACCGTTCTGGATAAACAGGGACGAATTATTCGATTTAATCAAACCTGTGAACGACTAACTGGCTATTCCTTTGAGGAAGTCAAGGGAAAGTATATTTGGGATTTGTTTTTAATTCCAGAAGACATTGAATGTGTAAAAATCATTATTAAAGAACTCCAAGCCTGTCACTTTCCCAACGAGCATGAAAATTACTGGATCGCCCGCGATGGCACTCGGCGTCTAATTTCCTGGTACAATACAGTTCTGTTCGATGACAACAGTGCAGTCAAGTATCTGATTGGGATTGGCATTGATATCACCGAACGCCAGCAAGCCGAACAAATGCGTCGCCAACTCGAACGCCAGCAAGAACTGAGCCAACTCCAGCTACGCTTTTTTTCATCGGTGTCCCATGAATTTCGCACCCCCTTGAGTACGATTTTAGCCTCCGTTCAACTCCTACAACTTTGCCCGAATAAATTTTTTCCTGATAAAAAACTCAGAAATCTGCAACGGATTGAAGACGCGACTCAACGCCTGCGGCAAATGCTAGATAACATTCTCACAATCAATCGGGCGGAAACTGGACAATTGGAGTTCCAGCCGACGCGGGTGAATCTTGAACAGTTTTGTCAAGGGATTTTAGCGGAGATACCACGTAATCCTGACAATCCGTATGCTCTAAATTTGGTTAGTCAGGCAGACTGTATCTGTGCCGATTTAGATAAAAACCTATTGCGTTCTATTTTGATCAATTTAATCATGAATGCGATTAAATATTCTCCGCCATGTAGCACTATTGATTTACGGCTAAATTGTACAATAACTGAGGTTAATTTTCAAGTTTGCGATCAGGGTATTGGCATTCTTGCTGATGATATTCATCATATATTTGAAGCCTTTTATCGGGGAAAAAATGTTGATAGTATTCCGGGTTCAGGATTAGGGTTAACGGTTGCCCAAACTTGTGTTATCGTACAGGGTGGCAATATTAGCGTGACCAGTGAACCGGGAGTTGGCACAACGTTTACGGTAACAATTCCTTGTGAATTCATAAGTCAATTGTAGGGGCGGGTTTAGCCACAAGTGTAGGGGCGGGTTTAGCCACAAGTGTAGGGGCGGGTTTAGCCACAAGTGTAGGGGCGGGTTTAGCCACAAGTGTAGGGGCGGGTTTAGCCACAATTGTAGGGGCGGGTTTAGCCACAATTGTAGGGGCGGGTTTAGCCACAATTGTAGGGGCGGGTTTAGCCACTAAATTAGCTATTCACCGATAAATGAACAACAAAACCCGCCCTCTCCACCAATAAATGAACAACAAAACCCGCCCTCTCCACCAATAAATGAACAACAAAACCCGCCTTTATTAATAAACTACTAAATAGGGAATTGGCTATAAATTGAGTGTGAGAGTAATGAGTAAAAAACCAGCGAAACATAACCATTTTGCTATTACCAAAGCCGCTAAGATAAGGCTGATAATATTATTTTTGCTATTGGTAAGTTTAGGAATTTGGATAGGATTGACGTTTTCGGAACCGACAAGTCCCCAACAGGCAGCCGCTCAAGTTAAGCTGCTAGAAGCTATTTATACTCAGGGGAACTATATTGAGGCGGGGATTTGGATTGCGATCGCACTCGGATTTGGAGTCCGAATCATTCGCCGTTCGGGAACAGAGCGATATCAAGCACTCATGGCGTTTCTGACCTTCTTTTTCTTTGGACTATCGGATATCATCGAAGTGCAGACAGGAGCCTGGTGGCGTCCTTGGTGGTTATTTGTGTGGAAAAGTCTATGTGTATTTTCCATGACAGCGTTGCTACTCAATTATCTGCGATCGCGCTCTGATTCACGGTGATGTTGAGTGGATGTGCAGAGGGAGCAGGGGGAGATGAGGGCGGGTTTATTAACATCAGGGTGACAACGAAAGATAGTAGTGAAACCAGCCCCTAAACATCGGTCAGGGCGGGTTTTGAACAAACATTAGTCATCCATAGCGAAAAGAAAATCCCTAAACCCGCCCCTACACAAAACCAGACCCCTTGAGCCAAGCGAAGGGTTAAAACCAGGTTCCCGACGAACGAAGTGAAGACTCAAAACTTCACCAATCCCCCGCCAACGATAAAATAGCAAGTGTAACTAATAATTGGGACTTAACATGAATCAGCCAGTGCCAGGGAATCCCCAAACCAACTCTGATTCTGATCAATCGATGACCACTGGTGATCCAGGTTTACGATCCTTTGCTGACCGTCTGGCTAAGAATTTGGCACGGGATACGCTAATTCAAGGAACGACTGACTATCTGCGAAACGTGTTAGCCGTCGATCGCGTAGTCTTATATTATTTCTATTACGAGTGGAAAGGGCAAGTCACCTTCGAGTCATTGAGTTCTCCCAAATACTCCATCTTCGGCTCGACGGGGGGCGATGAATGTTTTAATGACGAGTATGCCGAGTTGTATTATGCAGGACGAGTAAGAGCGATCGCAGATATTCAAGCCGAACCCATCGATCCCTGTCACCGCGACTTTTTAGGTAGCCTTAAAGTACGTGCCAATTTAGTCGTACCTATCCTTACACCGCGACGGTTATGGGGATTACTTGCGGCTCATCATTGTCAAGATACCCATCCTTGGTCACAGTCTGACATTGAAGCCATGAAAAAAGCCGCCCAAACCCTAGCTACAGTTCCAGCAATTCGAGATAGCTAGATATCGATGAAAGTCAAATTCCTAGTTCTAGCGCTGACAACTCTTACCGCACTCGTCGGTACGGCGGATTGGGCTGCAAATTTCCCCCTGAGTCGATCCCTGTTGTCACAGTGGCAATGGGGCGGATCGGGGCAATCACAAACCCTGCTCAAAGACCGTATTTTAGATGAAGCCGAAACAGAAGCCGCATTTCGGGCGCGGAGTTTGGCAATTCGGGAAAAGGTGGCGGCGGCGGATTTAGAGGGATTGGATACCTGGTGGCGTACTCGCACCATTAGTGACCCCCATAAATACCTACTTCCAGTTATTCTTGCCCGCCTCAGCTTAGGGGAACAATACGATCGCCAGCTAATCTGGGATATACTCTTGGGTTTAGATGAAGGAAAACCTGATCTTTATCACTTTCGCAGCCCCTACGATATTCGCATCTTCTTCTTATTCCGAGATACCATGCCCAAAGCGGTAAAAGCCTCTTACCGTAGTATGGTGGATGCGCCGCGTGTGCGCGAGTGGCTGGAACAGGGTACAGAAAATCATATGTTCATGCAGCGTATTTCCGGTTTAGCGCTGATGGATGGAAGTGGTTTCCCGACGCCTCTCCCGGCGACGGCGGCGACAAATGAGGCTTGGCTTAGGGCAGAATTGAATAAGTTCCTGACGATTGGACAGGGAGAGTTTCATTCTTCGACCTATTATGGGTATGCGATCGCAGGGTTGCTGAATCTCTATGATTTTGCTGATACTCCCGAATTGCGCCAGTTGGCGAAAGCCGCATTAGACTGGTACGCGGTCAATATGGCGGTGCGCTTCAGTTGGGGAACCGCAGGTGGTGCGGAAAGTCGCGGGTTTGATCGCGGGACGTGGGATGATAGTGGTTTGAGTGGCGTGGCTTGGATTTGGTGGGGGGATAGTTTGACCCTGAGCGAAGCCGAAGGGTTAGCGCCTGTTGAGCGTATGGATCGGGGTGTGACTAGGGTAGCATTACCTGCTGCCTTAAGTGATTATCGTCCGCCGCCCCAATTGAGAGCGATTGCCCGTAAGGAAATAGACTTACCTTTTCAGCTTAAAGCCAGTCATCCGGGTTATTATAGTTATCACCAAGATAACCGATTTTGGGAAACCTTTTATGTGACTCAAGATTATAGTTTGGGTACATTAATTGACCCCAGTCGTTCCTATCAAGTCAAAGGTACAATTAATGCCCAATATGCTACCTATAAATTAGTCATCCGCGATCCCAAAGGACAAAACAATGCCGTTGTTAGTTTGGGTGGAACCTATCATTCAGACATGGCAACAGGGCGTTCTCCAGGAGATCAATACGTCCAAGAAAAGGGCGCAGTGATTTATCAGTTACGCTTAAATTCACGAGATAAAGCCGCCGATGTACCAGGGCGTTCTCACCTAGTTTTACCGACTCGATATGGGCAACCTCAGCGCTATGGGGATTGGTACATTTGGCGAATTGAAAATACCTTCCTTTGCGTCCGTCCTTGGGGTGAACAGATAGACTGGCAAAATCAGGTATCGGAGAAATATTCTGATTACCAGGCGTTAGCAGCAATCGGCAGGAATACCGCTTGGATTACTGATGTAGCCAGTGTTGATGATTATCCCACAATCGAGGCGTTACAGCAAGCCCTTGACCAAACAGAGATTCGCGATACGTCCTGGGAGACAATGGGTCAGATTACTTATACCAGTTTAGCTGGCGATCGCTTACAGATGACCTATCAACCTAATCAAGGAGCGGGTTTAGCACAGATTAATGGGAAAGAGCGAATCCTCGACGATTGGGCTGTGTTAGATAGTCCTTATGTTCAGCAAGACTTAAATAGTGGTCTTTTAGAGGTGTTTTCTCCCCAAGGAAACTGGCGTCTGCGAGGCACATTGACAGGTCCAGAATGGGAGTAGGTAATCAGTAATAATTAGGGACAATCGTAGGGGCGGGTTTAGGGACTCAATTCAGATATTCACCAATAACGGAACAACAAAACCCGCCCTCCCCAACGATAACTGTTCGTCATTTAAATCTGATTGTCAAGAATTGCGAAATCTATAGAGTGCGACCAAGCGTCCCGCTACTGCTCCCCAATTTAACGCCATGACAGCTTAATTCATCGGTTAATATATCTCACTCTATCACCTGATGAAATTCTATGCATAAAAGCCATAGTTCCCATTCCTGATTGTGTAAAATTTCCATGAAAAAAGGAATAAGAGGAAGACAATAATCGTCTTCCGCCAATGCACGTAAAAAATAGACCCCTCCATGAACAAGTTAACCCTGATGATCTGTCCCCACGATACAGCTAAGAAACCGGATCGATGGTTTCGCTTTATCCAGTATTTGAATAACCAGCTTGATGTCAACGTACATTTAGAGGTTTCCCTGGATTTCCAGGATTTTCATCAACATCTCGATCAAGCCGATATTGTCTACGCTAACCCGGCTGATAGTATCCGCCTACGGGAACAAGGCTTTTCTGCGGTGGTTCGTCCGAGTAATCTCTATGATGAAGTGGTGTATATTGCCAATCAGGATATCGCCAATCCAACCTTAGATTCGCTGCACGGGGAAACCCTTGCCACTGTCAAAAGTATGCTACCGAGTAAGGTGGCTTTACAGAGTCTCAAAGAAAAAGGAATTGCACCTGCACAACTGTTGGATAAATCCTCTTGGTTAGGAGTGATCAATAGTGTGTCCAAAAACGAAGCCCCTTTCGGCATTGTCTATAAAGACACCTATCAGGAACTCTCAGCCAATACCAAGGCGATGGTTAATGCCTTTGCTGAATCGGATGAAAAAGTTATCTTTCATGGTATCCAAATTAGTCCCAATGCCATGGATCATAAGAGTGAATTAGAGCGTGTTCTCTTAGAGATGAATACGACTCCAGCCGGAAAAGATGTGTTGCAAGAACTCAATATTGAAGGATGGTGTAAAACTACGTCCGAAGAAATTAGCACGGCTAAGGAAATTATGATGGCGGCTTAAACCATTCGATTCATCCCCAACCAACTTTTTAGTAGGGTCGGGGATGAATCGCCGAATTCGATAAATATACTACTTATGACAGATGACATTTAGATAATATTTGCATTATGTGTTTCTTGTTGCCTGTTCCCTGACAAAATTCCATCATCGTTTTCGAGAGCGACTGATATATTGCCCATGAATATTCACTCCATAAGGAACCAGGTAGGTGAGGAATCCAGAAATCCAGCGATCGCGCGTCATCTTGCCCTGTACGACAGCAGTACCATGATTAATCAGAAATAAAACAGAACCAACCACAGCAGCGACTTTAAGCGCTGTTAGCATCAGATCGTTGTCAACCAGTGCTGCACAATAGTCCTTGAGTGGTTTCACCATTAGCACAATTGAGACATCATTGAAATTCGTTACATAACTTTTCCTTTGGCTTAAAGACAATTTTCGGGTAAAATACTAGCTTCCTAACCTAAATCGTATTAAACGAACCAGTCTTGTACTCTAGTAGAGAAGAGCTAGACCATTACCAATGGAGATTCATACCCCAGATTGGGTGAAGCACGCCGTATTCTATCAAATATTTCCCGATCGCTTTGCCAAAGGCAATCAACCCCATTCGCAAGTGGCTAAAACCCTTCCCCTAGAACCCTGGGATGCCCTGCCCACTTTACAAAGCTATAAGGGCGGAGATCTTTGGGGCGTAATGGAAAAACTCGATTATTTGCAAGATTTAGGCATTAATGCCATTTACTTTACCCCCATCTTTCAATCTGCCAGTAACCACCGTTACCATACTCACGATTATTATCAGATCGACCCCCTATTAGGGGGAAATGGCACATTCATGAAACTCTTGGAAGAATGTCATCGGCGGGAGATGAAAGTCGTCCTGGATGGTGTATTTAACCATGCCAGTCGCGGCTTCTTCTTCTTCAATGACATTCTCGAAAATGGTCCGTATTCCCCGTGGTTAGATTGGTTTAAAATTGAGCGCTGGCCCCTGTCAGCCTATGATGGCGACAAACCCGCTAACTATGTCGGTTGGGAAGGAAATCGGGCGTTACCCGAATTTAACCATGATAATCCTGACGTGCGGGAATATATTATGCAGGTTGCCGAACATTGGATTAAACTCGGCATCGATGGCTGGCGCTTAGATGTAGCGTATGAGATTGAAACGCCAGGATTTTGGCAAGAATTTCGCGATCGCGTCAAAGCCATCAACCCGGAGGCTTATATTGTAGGCGAAGTTTGGATGGACTCGCGTCAGTGGTTGGATGGGACGCAATTTGACGGGGTAATGAACTACCTGTTCACCGGACCCACCATTGCCTTTGCTGCTGGCGATCGCGTGATTCAAAAATACGTCCAACAACCCTCTTATGAACCCTATCCTCCTTTAGATGCACCGGGTTATGCGGCTAAAATCGAGCATCTGTTACAGTTATACCCCTGGGAAATTCAACTCACCCAACTCAACCTGCTAGCCAGTCATGATACAGCCCGACTGCTATCTATTGCTGAAGGAGGGAAAAACGATCCATCCGCCGAAGCGATCGAAAGCGTTAAGCTGGCTACACTATTACTGTTGACCTTTCTCGGTGCCCCCAGCATCTATTATGGCGATGAAGTGGGGTTACCTGGCGCATTAGATCCAGACTCCCGACGGGGTTTTCCCTTAAAATCTCAATGGAATCCAGAGATTCTCGATTGTCACCGTCAGCTTATTGCCCTGCGTCATAATCGTCCCGCGCTGCGTACAGGTAGCTACAAGGTGCTGTTCGCTGAGGGAATGACGTATGTCTTTGCCCGCCAACTGGAAACAGATGAATTAATTATTGCCGTTAATACCGGAACCACAACAGCCCAAGTTCAGGTGGAAGTGCCATCAGAGTTATCACCACGCCATCAAATCGTGTACGGTGACGCCAGCTTCACCTGGAATCAAAACCATTTGGCGATCGACTTACCGCCTCGGACAGGTTGTATTTTGGGTTGATCCCTCATTTTCTTTGTCTGCTGTTTGTACCTTATTCCCTGAGTGGAAAGTTACAGTTTTGTAAAGTATTGCTGCTTACATCCGGAAGTCACGACAGTCAGTCCTACAATAGGAGTATCCTCCAAGAGCAACTAAGACCAGCCATAGCTCTGCTCTATTACGACACAATAGTACAGGACGGAGTAGTCAGTATGAAGCTTGTGATCCAGGGCAAGAACATTGAAATCACTGATGCAATTCGAGAATATGTTAATCAAAAAATAGAAAAAGCGGTCAATCACTTTCAAAATATGACGACTGAGGTGGACGTGCATCTCTCTGTTGCCCGTAATCCTCGGATCAACACGAAGCAAACTGCCGAAGTTACCATTTATGCCAATAAAACCGTAATTCGTGCCCAGGAGAGTAGCGAAGACTTGTATGCCAGTATCGATCTGGTTGCTGATAAGATTCAGCGTCAACTGCGTAAATACAAAGAAAAGCAGCAAAAGAAAACTCAGACCCAACCGAAAACAGGCGCTGTTATTCATGAAGCACCTGTGGTCGAGGATTTAATTGGCGATCGCACTCCCGAACTGCCCACAGAAGTCGTGCGGATGAAATATTTCGCCATGCCGCCGATGACTATCGAAGAAGCCACGGAACAGCTTCAACTGGTTGATCACGACTTCTATATGTTCCGGAATGCGAAAACTGACGAGATTAATGTCATTTATGAACGCAATCACGGCGGATATGGTGTGATTCAGCCTCGCAATGGCAATGGTCATACCAATCATACCAATGGCAAGACTGCCCAAAATGTTGAGGCGGTAACTGATACATCAACAGTTTCATAGCATCTGTTATCAAACTTGGTGTCCTCTCTTGATTCTCCCCCGAGTGACAGGCGGGGGATTATCTCATTGGTCATTTGTCATTGGTCATTTGTCATTGGTCATTGGTCATTCGTCATTTGGTCATTCGTCTTATGTCATTTGGTCAGGGCGGGTTTTGCAGCCAAGCTAAGGAAAACCATCAATATTAGTCCCTAAACCCGCCCCTACACACAGATACACCATGGTACGTTTTTACCATGACTGTCCCCATCTTCCCCATCTCCCCCAGCTCCCCCATCTCCCCCATCTCCCTCATCTCCCTCATCTTCCCCATCTTTGGGATTACCATTAAGTTGGGACTGTTGCTGACTAAAGCCTGATTTACAGGCAATTTCAAGATATTTCCGGAATTATCTTTCGGGCGTGCGGTATCGCAACCGCCTTGGCGGTTAGGAGGTAGACTAAAGATGTTATCGGGTTGCAGCTCGCTTTTTCTCTATAGCCCTGTTCCCACTTACAATCACTGTTCACAGATGAAAAGCTCGTCAAAGAAGTCGGCAAGTCGCTCAAGGAAAAGCGCAAAGGACTTCTATCCCTTTTGGGACAAGTTCTGTCAGGAAACGTCAGAGAAGTTGTGGTCAACCGCCAAGAACGACTTGTCAGGTTCGGTCTTAACCTCATCGAATGGTCTTTTAAGCAAAAAGACGGCAAACTCGTGGTTCTCAACAGATGTTACCTATCTAATCAACTCCAAAGGGTTGAAGATATCCTTGCCATCGTCCAGGTCTGATGTTGCCGATTGTCGGGAAAAAGAAAGTACAAATCTGCTATCAAAGAAGATCCGAGTCTACCCTCAAAAAAAGCTGGCATCTATTTGGTTTCAATGGATAGGAGCAGCTCGATGGTGCTTCAATCAGGCAATAGCCATACTCAAGAGCCAAAAAATTGGCAAGTACGACTTAAGAAAAACAGTTATGGGTTTGGCTCCATCTTGGGTAAGTCAAACCCCATATAATCCCCGTCAATTAGCGGTATTTCAAGCTTATGAAGCGCACTCATCGGCTAAAAAATCAGGAGGAGTAGCCAAGTTCCGGTCAGTACGTGAACCCGTTAAATCTATCCGCTTTCAAAAAGACAACTGGAAAAAAGGAACGTTTTATCCAACACAGACCAAGGGGCTTTCTTTCAAGGCAAGTGAACCGATTGCTCCCCAAATGCACCATGAGCCGACCTTGGTACTAGACAGAGGACGCTGGTTTATCTGCTACGCTCAAGACGTGCCTAAGTTTGAGCCGAATCAGAGCCAATTAGCCATTGCCCTTGACCCTGGGGTCAGAACGTTTTTAACGGGGTTTGATGGCTCCGAAATTTGGGAAATTGGCAAGTATGATATGGGACGCATTTACCGATTAGCTTGCCATCTTGACAAGTTGATGTCACGGATTGCTCTAGCCAAAGGACGCCAGTTTAAGCGGCTACGGTATCGGCTACGGAAGGCGGCACAAAAAATCCGGATTAAAATTCGTAATTTAGTAGACGAGTTGCATTCAAAAGCGGCTAATTACCTATGTACTAAATACAAGGTGATATTCTTGCCCACCTTTGAAACTAAAAATATGGTGAAGCGGGGTAAGCGACGGTTATCAACCCAAACAGCCCGTAAGCTTGTTACTTGGTCCCATTATCGTTTCAAGCAGAAGTTGAAGCATCAAGCAGCTAAATATGGCTGTGTTGTAGTAGACGTAACGGAAGAATACACCAGCAAAACCTGCTCAAAATGTGGTCATATCCACACAAAACTAGGAGGCAACAAACATTTTGTCTGCCCCGACTGTGGTCACGCAATTGGGCGTGATATTAATGGCGCTTTCAACATTTTGTTGAAGGCTTTGAGAGATACCTCCGCATCTGGCGTGATCGCCTCATTCCAGATTGTGCCCTACTCAGAAATTTCCAGCAATTGCTAGATTTTTCCGGGTTAAATGTATCTGTAGTACATCGAGGATTAGTGGCGTGGCAAGGGCAAAGATTCTAATTGTCGAAGATGAAATTATTACCGCTCAAGCCATTGCTGGTCAACTCAAACGATTGGGTTACGATGTGGTGGATATCGCCAATTCAGGTACAGCCGCCCTCGCTAAAGTCGCGGAAACTTGTCCAGATCTGGTGTTGATGGATATTGTTCTCAAACACAGAGACATGGATGGAATTGAAGCCGCCGAGCAGATTCGCAACCAATTTAAAATACCCGTGATTTACCTGACGGCTCACTCCGAGGCGGCTACCTTGGCGCGTGCGAAAGTGACAGAGCCATTTGGCTATATTGTCAAGCCCTTTAATCAGCGTGATTTAGGAATTACCATCGAAATCGCGCTTTACAAGCATCAAACCCAACAGCAGTTAATCGAACGCGAGGAATTTCTCTCCACGATTCTCGACTCAACCCATGATGCGGTAGTCGCAACGGATGCAACAGGCAGGATTACCTATATGAATCCTATCGCCCAAACCATAACGGGTTGGTCGTCTACTGAGGCGATGGGCAAACCTGTTACTGAAGTGATGCAAATTTTCGATGAAGCCACGAATACAGTTGTGGAAAACCCGGTGATACTGCTGCTGCGGGGTGAACCTGTGCCGAATCAAGGACATAATCGCCTGTTGATTGCTAGAGATGGAACCAATACGCCCATCGTCGATCACGTTTCCTTAATGCGCCCTAATGATGATGACATCAAGGGGGCTGTTTTAGTCGTTTGCAATATCAGCGAACGTCGTCAAGCCCAAGCCTTAGAACTGGAACGGGTTAAACTGGCAACGGAAGTCGCCGAACGTCAAAAAGCTGAAGCCGAAATTCGCAAAGCTTTAACCACTGAACAGGAATTGAGCGAACTGAAATCTCGGGTTGTGGCAATGATTTCCCACGAATACCGCACGCCCTTGGCAGTCATTTTAACCTCAACGGAACTCCTTAAACGCTACAGTACCCAGTTATCACAGGAGAAACAACAAACCTATTTAGACCGAATTCAAATGGGCGTCAAGCAGATGGCTCAACTGGTGGAAGAGGTTCTCACGTTTAATAAAGCCCAAGCTGGCGAACTTCAGTTTAATCCCGAACCGTTGAATATGGAAGACTTTTGTCTGCAATTGGTAGATGAACAGCGACTGATGGTTGGCGATCGCTATACGTTGACCTATAATCCTCAACTCTCGTCTGGTGAAGCTGAGTTGGATAAGCAGATGCTGCGACATATTGTCACCAATCTCCTCAGCAATGCGATTAAGTATTCTGCCAAAGGTACTACGGTTTCCTTTTCCCTACGCCGCGAGGATGACACCCTGATCATCCAGGTTCAAGATCAAGGGATTGGTATTCCCGAATCGGAGCAACCGCGATTATTTTCCCCCTTTTTTCGCGCCAGCAATGTCAGCACAATTGCCGGGACGGGGATGGGATTGTCTATTGTTAAAAATTGTGTAGACTTGCATCAGGGGCAGATTGCGATCGCGAGTGAGGTAGGCAAAGGGACAACGGTGACGGTGACGTTACCTGTCAACGCCAAGCCGTCGTCCGGAGATGCGACCCATTAAGACGTATCAATTGATCAAGTTTTATCCCATCTAAAAAATAATCTATAATTTCGCCGCAATGGGTGATAAAGCCCCGTACAATATAGTTTGATAGAATCTTTTGAGGTGGAGGTAACAGAGCAATCATGCCCGCAGCCGTTGGGACGATTGAAGCATTAGGGTTTCCTGGGGTACTTGCCGCAGCAGACGCTATGGTCAAAGCTGGCGCGGTTACCCTGGTGAAGTTTGATCGCAATGAAAGTGGTCGCTTTATGGTCAGTGTTCGGGGCAAAATATCTGAAGTTAAGGTGGCTGTAGATGCGGGTCTAGAAGCGGTGGAGAAAACACACGGCGCTGAGATAACCGGTTACTACATCATTCCTAATCCCCACGAAAATGTTGACACCGTTCTACCGATTGAATATACCAGTCAAGTTGAACAGTTTCGCTCATTTTAACTGAGTAAGAGAAGGGGAAATGTTTCAGTGACTCTAGGTCTGGTTCGCGATTAAAAGCTAAAGACAAAGAGTATGTTTCTGAAAAAATACCCATAATTCGTAGAATAAGTTTTTGAGTTCATTAATTCATTGATTGAGGAGATTGGCAATGTCAATAGTAGCAGTTGGGTCAATTGAAACCAAGGGCTTTCCCGGTATATTAGCCGCCGCAGATGCTATGGTTAAAGCGGGTCGAGTGACCATAGTCGGCTATATCCGCGTTGGTAGCGCTCGTTTTAATCTGAATATTCGTGGCGATGTTTCCGAGGTGAAAACCGCCATGGATGCTGGAATTGCAGCCGTTGAAAAAACCTATGGTGCAACCTTAGAATCGTGGGTGATTATTCCCCGCCCTCATGAAAATGTGGAGTGTGTTCTGCCAATTGCGTACACAGAAGAGGTTGAGCAGTACAGAGAAGCGGTTGAGAATCCATTAGTCCAAGGTAGAGGAAACGGGTTGCAACGTTAGGAAAATAAGGGAAAGTTTTGTCTCTGGTAGGTTGAGGAATTCGCTTAAGCTAATGGTTTGATCTAGCTATATCAGGACACGATATTATCGTGTCCCTACCCCATCTCAGTCTAGATCAATTCTGCCAGACGTTGTGAGTTCCAACAACATTTACTTGCGGATCATCCTCTGACACGATTAGAGGTATGGGAAAAGCGGGAAAAGCTCTCAGACAAGCATTGAAGACATACGGCATCAGTCAAAACAAGCTAGCCGTAACTTTGAAGGTTGATCGTTCAGTTGTATTTCACTGGTTTCACGAAAATCGAGATCCCTCAGCCGAAACCGTGGTGCAGATTGCTGAGGCACTTCATAGCCTCAATCCTGATGCAGCAGCAGAATTTATCCGACTGTACGTGGGTGATTTCCTCAAGAGTGATGAGGAAGATTGAAGGGACGTTTAATGTGGTCTTAGTAGACAACATTAAGTCTAGCCAAATGTGATTTGACAAAAGTGAAGCCGTCAGCCAAATCGCCCTAAGCCAAGATATGCATACAGTGTAGCGATTTGTCAAAGGGGAACTTCAGGTTAACGGTGAGTCAAGGAACCAAGAATCCCCGTCTATGCAGTAGCATGGTCGGGGAGTGTCAATCCCGATAAAATATACTTAGTTCCTGTATAGGGTCTTAAAAGTGACCGTCTGGTATTTTAATATCCCTCTAATCCTTCCCTGGCAATTTTAGTAAAGTTGATTCAACCCCTATGAGACGTCGAACTAACCCCATCGCTTCTATCCTGAACGCCACCACCCTCGCCATCCTCGGCGGGATTTTTATCCTGGGAATTGGCGTCGGTATCGCCTTTAGTTCTACAGCGAGTCCTAATCTAGAAAATGTGGCATCCCGTGAAGCCATTGACCGCAGTGCCCCCAATCCGGAATTGTGTATCCAGTATGGTGCCAGTGCGATGGTTACAGATATGCGGGTTTTCGTTACTCTCAACCCCTTTAACGTTTACGTCACCCAGCCGAGTATGCGCCCTGGATGTGTTTTGCGCCGGAACAACTGGGCAATTTTAGAGAAACGGAACCTGGTTACTTCGGATCAAGTGAAATCCTGTAAAAATCGGATGAATACCTTTGGCTTCACCGGTCCCTTGGAAGGGAATCCAGAAATTGAATGTATCTATCAGAATGAGGTAGAGGATAACTTATTCCTTACCAAACCAGGAGGAGGCAGTTCACCCTCTGAAACCGATAAGTTTTAACGCCCATTTTGCCCACCTTACGGATGTAGAGACGTTGCATGCAACGTCTCTACATTTGTTGTGTAGGGGCGGGTTTTACCCCTATCGCTGCTGAAGCAGCAATCATCAGGACATAACCATTAAAGCCTTGGCACTAAAGTGCCTACTACAAACAATGACTAATCCTGATGCATTAAAGGTCGTAGTGCATTTAATCCAGCGACGATCGCACTTCCATTATGCACCCCTGTGGCAACTAGGGGATGAAGTCCCACCGTTGACGCCAATCCCAACGCCGCCACATTAGGCGTAACCGCCAAGGCGGTATTCTGCTGCACAATTGCCAGGGTTTGCTTGCCGATCGCGATCGCATCCAGTAAACTGGCTAAATCATTCTCCATTAGCACTACATCTGCTGTTTCCCTCGCCACCGCTGAACCATCACCAAAGGAAATCGATACATCCGCATAAGCTAGCGCCACGGAATCATTTAACCCATCTCCCGTAAATGCCACGGTTTTCCCCTCTGCTTTTAACCGACGTACCACATCAGCTTTGGTTTGAGGGAAGGCTTCAGCGTGAACCTGCGACAAGGGAATCTCTAATTCCTGCGCCACGGCGACGGCTTTAGTTTGGCTATCCCCGGTTAACAGATGAATCTCCATGCCATACTCGTGTTGCAACTGATGAATCACCCGGCGGCTTTCTCCTCGCAAGGGATCTTTATATTGAATTACCCCTTGGAATTCATCCTCACACGCCACATAAATTAAGGAAGAATCAGCCGAAATCGGACAATCGTGCTGACACCCCCAGAGTTGACGACAACAGGGATGTTGATCATAAAAACAATCCACACTAATCCCAGCTTGCCGCAAAAAGCGATCGCTACCCACTAATACTCTCTCGCCGTCAATCTCCGCCCGCACACCCAATCCGACTTCATACTGCCACTCGCCACGGGGTAAGATATCAATACCCTGTTCCTCCACGTAACGCATTACCGCTTCAGCCACTGGATGAGTCAACCGTTGTTCCGCTGCTGCTGCAAGTTCTAAGATACGTTGTGCCGACAAGCGATTAGTTACGGTTTCCACCGCCACAACTTGAATATTCCCCTGAGTTAACGTTCCCGTCTTATCGAAAACAATCGTATCCACCTGGGCAAGTTGTTCCAATGCCCGTCCTGAACGGACTAAAATACCATGGCGCGTAGCATGGGTGAGGGCGGCGAGAAAGGTGGTGGGAATCGAGACGCGCATCCCGGTAACAAAGTCCAGGGTGAGGATAGAGGCTGCCCTCGCTGGATTCCGAGTAATTGCCCACACCCCACTGGCTAGGAGAAACGCAGGCATAATTGACCGTTCTGCCAGTTGTGCCGCATAATTTTCCATGCGCGTATCATGGACAGGGGCTTGCTGGGCTAACTGAATACTCGCACCCGCGCAGGTATCTGCACCAACCCGTTCCACTTTGATATATAATTCACCCGATCGCACTAATGTGGATGCATAGACGGTTTGTCCGGCTTCTCGTACCACAGGCATCGATTCCCCAGTGAGTTTTTGCTGATCAATCGTGGCATTTCCCCGCAATACCATGCCATCAACAGGGATTTGTTCGCCGGGATAGACTATCACGGTATCCCCCGGTTTGACTTCAGTCAACGCAACCTGCTGTTTTTCCCCATTACACTCCACCCACGCATATTGTCCGATAGAATCGAGTAAATCCGTGGTTTGAGCCTGAGACGAACGAGCCGTGCGATCGCGGATAATATCTCCTAATTCGTGCAGTGTCATCATCAGGGCGGGTGTCAGCCAGTTTCCCTGAATTGAAGATAAAGTAATCGCCACCAAATCCAAGCAATCAATCGTCAGGCGATGTTTCCCCAACAAGCTGGTGATGGCACGTTTCGCCACAGGTAATCCCGCCACCGCGACAGAACCCGCCACCAGCGATTGAGGAATGGGAAGGCGTAATGGACCGGCTAATAGTGCCAGGAGAGTAGCTAAGGCGGGACGTTTCAATTCTGACCAGTCATTTTCGTCTAGTGATTGGGGATTGGGATTTGGGGATTGGGATTCCCCAAGTAGGGCGGGTTTAGTCAAGTTAGCGGTTTCTTGGCTAACGTTATCGGTCAAACCTGCCCCTACAAATTGGCTCCCCTGCTCCTCTGCTCCCCTGCTCCCCTGCTCCCTGTCTCGTCTTCGAGATGTTTGAATCAACTCCAGCAACACCTCACCCATCTGAACATCAGACAGCCTCTGAGTGTTATAGCCAATTACAATAGAGGCGGCGGCGCGACGCACACGCACCTGAGTTACTCCATCTTGAGATGCCATCAACGCTTCTAAACAATGGGCATAATCGGCATCATTCGCCAACCGAGGCACACGAAATCGCACCCGTCCCGGAATCGAATGCACCAAGCGACAAGGGTTTCTCCCAGACACAGCCTTCTTCCCTGATGGCTTTGCCCGATTGAAATCATTGGAGTTATCATAACTTGCGTAGCTTGCGATCGCGTCCCATCGGGTGTCCAGATTTACCATGCTCATGCCTCAGAACTGTTGATTGGGTGTTAGGCATTTCTACTGTAAAACGTTAAGGATGGTTAATTCAGAGTTGGCAATTTTTATTCACAAATTATTAATATTTTAACTTAAACAGTATACTACGATGAGTTTTAAGGACTATGATGTTGCTGCATTAACCGAAAAAATTCAGGCGATTCATAAAGAAACTCAACCACCAATCCAGCTAATACCTGGACAAGTTGACACCATCCTTATGAACTTTGATAACAATTAATTATGGAAATTCCTATCCAGTGGTTGATTCTATTGTTTACAACCAGTTACCATGGTTTAGCCCGGTGGTGGGACAATAAAACGTCTCAACCCCCTGGTCAACGGATTGATATTGGCGGTTACAAGGTACACCTCTACTCAAAAGGGCAAGGCAAGCCAACGGTTATCATTGACCATAGTCTTGGCGGAATTGATGGTTATTTCCTTATCGACAAAATCGCTAAACTGACCCAGGTTTGTATTTATGACCGCGCTGGCTATGGCTGGAGCGATTCTAGTCCGAAACCGCGTTCGACACAAGAGATTGTCCAAGAATTAGATAATCTACTCAATGTAGCGGAAATTCAGCCACCTTATATTTTGGTCGGAGACTCGTTTGGGAGTTATAATGTCAGGTTTTATGCTCACCAGTTCCCGGAAAAAGTGGTGGGGATTGTCCTAACAGATGGACTTCATGAAGTCGCCATGTTAAAGATGCCTTTGATGCTGCGGGGATTAAAATTATTTTTTCTGTCAGGATTTGCGATGTCAATCTTGGGTTCAATCCTGGGAATTGTCAGAATTTTAGGCACAATTGGCATATTTGAGTTGCTGAAAAAAGAGCTGCGTCAATTTCCGCCAAAAACGCGACAACAGGTCAAGCGTTCGTTTTATCATTATCGTCACTGGTTAACCATGTGGCGTGAATTGTGGAATTTAGACCGAAGTAGTTATCAAGTGAGTCAGGTGAAAAGTTTAGGTAATATTCCTCTGGTAAGTATCAAAGCGAGTACCTTCTTCAAGCGTTCAATCTGGAATTTTTATATGCCAATTCAAGCGGCTGATACGTTGCGGGATCAGATGCACGCTGAACTGCTTAAGCTGTCAAGCAATTGTACTCAAATAGCTGCGACTCGGAGTAGTCATTTTGTCTGGGTTGATGAACCGGAAATTATTGTAGCCGCGATTCAAACCCTTTTAGTTGATGATCATGGATAGGGGCGCACCGACGTGCATTGGTGTCAACTTAAGGTGAAAGTCAATGCTGGCAATGTTTTAAGCTGTTTCTATCTACTCCTCAACATTTTCCCCCTCATCCCCTAACCCCAACTCCGGTCCCCCCTCGTTCCCCCCTACCCCCCTCGTTCCCCCCTACAAGAGGGGGGAGGACAAAGGATGCTTCGCTTTTTTGGCAGGGGAGAAGGGGAACCGGATTCTCTTGCTCCCCTCTCCCCGGCGTGGGAGAGGGGCTGGGGGAGAGGGGTTGAGCTTAAGTTGACACGGATGACCGACGTGCGCCCTGCTTCCGGATGCTACTGGCGTGGCACAGCTAAAATTGTGGGATCGATTTGCCGATTCACTTGGGCGCACGTCGGTGCGCCCCAACGGTTTCAACCGTTGCCAAGGCTTCCACCAAACTGCGGACAGCCGCAACCATCGCCACTTCGTTGTCTAACTGATTTACCGCCGAACCCACGCCAACGCCAGCCGCGCCTGCGGCAATTGCCATGGGTACGGTAACGCTGGATAAGCCAGACGCACAGAGTACAGGTACAGATACGGCGCGAGAAATTTCGGATGCAGCGGCTAAGGTGGGGGCGGCTTTTTCAATCAAGCCCAAGGTTCCCGCCGAACGAGGCTGACTGCTGGTACCGCCTTCGGTTTGGATAATATCTGCCCCAGCTTGCACCAGTTTTTCTGCCAATTCCACTTGCTGATCTAACGTCAGGATATGCGGAACGGTAACAGATAGGGTAATATCGGGCAAGAGCGATCGCGTCTGTTGGGTCAAGGCTAAAACCTCTGCTGCCTCAAACCGTCGCCCTTGGGCGTAGAAGCTATCGAAATTCCCGATTTCAATCAAATCAGCCCCGGCTTCTACGGCACTGACAAATTGATGGGGTTCCACGGCTGAAACACAAATCGGTATATTTGTCAATCCTTTAATCAAACGAATCAAATCTGGATCAGCGGCGATATCGACAAACGTCGCCCCACCCCGATCCGCCGCCTTAACGGTAGCACTCACCCGCTGGGAGTCAAAGTTATTCAAGCCACTAATAACCTTGAGGACTTGGCGGTGTTCAAAAGCTTTTTGTAGTTTTGGATGCATAGTCATCGTTGCACGTCTGCTCTATATACTAACGATCTATCGTTTATTTTTGTCGAAGTTAATCGCTCAGGTCGCCTACATTTATTCATGAATATGAAATATCTATTGTGCCACTTATCGGGGCGTCGTGTAAATTTGAAGAAAGATAAGATCTTTGCCTAAACTAAGAACAGGCTGGAGAGCTTGTACCATCGGATTCTGGAAAAATGAATTTTGCGCCGGGAAACCTGTCTTCCTTCCACTCGGAAATTTTACAGCAAACCCAACTTGGTCAGCTTTGCGGTCAAAATGAACGATTTTGCGATCGCTATCAGATCTTGCGAATGTTGGGGCGCGGTGGGTTTGGCGTGACCTTTCTCGCCAAAGATGCTGAGTTACCGGGTCAACCGCTTTGCGTGATTAAGCAACTTTGCCCCAAAGTTGATGACCCGAAAGCCTTAGAGAATGCTCGCCAGCGCTTTGAACGAGAGGCAAAAATTCTCGGTAAACTGGGTAGCCACTCTCAGATCCCCATGCTACTTGATTACTTTGAGACTGGGGGAGAATTTTTTCTGGTTCAGGAATATATCCGTGGTTCAACCTTAGCGCGGCTAGTCAGGCGGAGTGGCTGTTTATCGGAGGTAGCCGCCAGACAGTTTTTGGCGGAAATGCTACCCCTACTTGACTACATTCACCGCAATAACGTGATTCACCGAGATATCAAGCCGCAAAACATTATCCGCTGTGAAGACGATGGTCGGCTGGTGTTGATTGACTTCGGCGCGGTTAAGGAGAAGTTGGTGCAAGCCCTAGACAGTAGCATGAAACTCGCCTCAACTCATTTTATCGGCACCGTCGGATTTGCCCCACCCGAACAGTTTTCGCTGCGCCCGGTATTTGCCAGTGATATCTACGCCCTAGGGATGACCTGTCTTTACCTGCTAACCGGAAAAGCACCTATGGATTTGGAGAGCGATCGCCAAACTGGTACCTTATACTGGAAACGCTTGGTACATATCAGTCAGCCTTTGACTCAAGTGCTGCGGAAAATGACGAATGTATCGCTGACGAATCGTTATCATTCAGTTCGGCACATTCTGCAAGACCTGAATTTTAAATCACCCTACGATGATCTGGCGCAGTATTTAGTCAAACAACCCCACCCGAAAACTAGCACCTCAGCCAATCAAGATGAAAGTAGCCGCAAGGGTTATCGCACTCCCGCCGCAAAAAAGGCGATTGCCATTCGGGACTGGAAACAACGGCGAGAAAAAAAGCGGTGGCGTCCGAGTCAACCGCCATTGGGGACTTCTAAGTGAAATACCGTAGGGTGGGCATTGCCCACCAGCCTTAACCACAGAACTTACGCAGCCACACCCTATATATTGGTTAAGGTGCGTTACGCTACGCTAACACACCCTACAGATCGAGCCTTTGCGTAAGTCCTAAACCAGCGTGCCATGTCCTTTACCTATAATCGCACCGTCCGCTTTCAAGATACCGATGCTGCTGGTGTCGTTTACTTTGCCAATGTTTTGGCGATGTGTCACGAAGCCTATGAAGACTCTCTAGCCAAGGCGGGTATTAATCTCAAGACATTTTTTAGTAACGCTGCTGTGGCTGTGCCAATTATCCACAGTAGTGTAGACTTTTTTCAGCCCATGTTTTGTGGGGACAAGCTGCTGATTGATGGGATACCTCAACGGTTAAGTGATAGCAAGTTTGAAATTAAGTATCAGGTTATCGATGCTGCTTCACCGCAACGACACCTAGCAGATGCCTTAACTCGCCATGTTTGTATTGATCCGAACACTCGCACTAAAATTATCTTGCCAGACGCGATGATTAATTGGTTATATAGCACTACGAAGAAACGTTAGGACATCAGTTGAGATTAGGGAACTCTTAACAGGGAACAATAGAGAATGTCTTAACCTGCTTGAGTATCGCTATATTATGTCCGGTGAAAGACCTCTCCTCAAACCCCTAAGAGACCCCTCCCTAACCCTCCCCTGCGAGGGGAGGGAAGCGGAATATATAGCGGTTCTCATTTGAAGCACTACACTCCACACCCTACACCCTACACCCTGCCCCAGTCTGTATGGCATCCAATCGAGAAGTGCCATTGTAGCCGTGCCAATTGGCAAACTGTACATATCCAGATGTTACCAAAGCTACAGATTGGGTGAGATGGATTGGTTATTTAATAGTCAATCAAAAGAGTTACCTATTATCCTCTCTAAACCCAACTATATTTTTCTACTGTTGAAGTATTGACAGCAGGAGATTTAGTTATGGAATCTGTTCTTATTGTGATGCTTTTGGGTATTATATTCATGCTGGAAGTTTTAACCAGAAATGATCATATTTAATTTGAGCTTGACTGGCAGTTGAACGGTTATGGCGTTGTCAGCCCTATTTAGCCATCGCCTAACCGTCGTAGCTGAGTCGCCCAAGTGATCGGTAAACTACCCATAATCTTCATCAAATCTTCATAAAATGAAGATTGTTCGGTGAATATACGCGAAATGGCTGATAAAAGAGCCGCAAGTTTTTCAGTAAGTTTACTGAAGCTATTTAAGAGGGTTTTTAGTTTATGATTTTACTTGACAGGGAGTTTTATTCCGGTGATTTTCCATCACCAAGTCATAGCTGAGTTTACCACTGGAGTCTTGCCAGTGATTGAGTAAGGTTATTTCAGGGCAATGTTTAACATAAGATTTACGTGTAATTTAACCGCCACGGCATTAATCTTGGCACTCCTGAGTTTTAGCTTAACCTCCGTGCAGGAGAGTTCAGCGCGATCCGTCAAACAAGAGCGATTTGCTCAAATTGAGAGTGGAATTAAATTAGTTGGTGTGTTTCGGGCGCAAAAATGGCGTTATCAAAAGTAGCCGGGAAATAAATTTCCGGAACCTAAAGCTTAAGTAAGCTAAAGCTTACTCCATTAAAAGATTTGAACCCGTTTTAACGGGACGCGAGCTTTCAGCCCCTAGACGCGAAGCGGCTTCTCTTCGAGTACTTGAGTTCAGGGCTTTAATTCAGGGCTAACCGCACCCGCTCCAATTCTTGCTCCAAATTCGCTAAAACATTTTGCAATAACTGTAACTGATGATGCTCAATTATCAGTTTTAACGGTTCATTCGTCAAATTAACATTAATCACCGTTTCCGCCAATTTCATATATGCTTCCAAAGCGGAAACCGCCTCGCGGCTAAAACAAGTTAGGTACTCTGTCGCCGCATCCGTGTAAGCTTGATTCACTTGTTCTACATAAGCCGTCGAAGATTTTGGCGGTGCAGCATCGCTAGGAGTTTTCTTTAACAAATACGTCGCCCCACCAGCCACCGCCGCACCAACAGGTCCCCAAAATACCCAACCCAATCCCGTCGCGATCGCAACTGGAGTAACGCCCTTAGTTCCCTTGGCTTGGGGTGGGGGTTCCGGAAGCTTGACTTCTGGGGGTTTGGGAAAGGGAATTGTCAGATCAGTCGGGGGTTGGCGATCAAAAAATTCACTGGCTTGATGCACCCATTTAACAATTCCCTGTTGATGCTCCTGAATCGCCTCTTTAAAACCGCCTTGTTCCCACAGATTAAATGTGCCATGTTGTAGCGCCGCAACCAGTTCCGATTGATACCGTTCTAACAGTTTAGGTAAATATAGCCATCCTTGGAAATCAGACACACTGGCGGCGAAGCCTTTTTGGATCAAGTTTTGGGCTTTTTCTTTAATCTCTAATTTAGTTTGATGCTTTTGTTCCGCCACCGTAATTTCAGCAGAAATGGCTTGCACTTTTACGGTTGCAGCCTGTTGGATTTGAGACGCGATCGCCTGCACACGGGGAAAGCGGATGGCGAGGCTCTCATGGCGCGTGGCGGCAATGCTTTGTAGCGCCGATTCAAACATATCTAAGCCCGTGGTTTGGGCGGCGGCGGTATCACCTTTGAGTCGATAGCGTAAGGCGGGGAGAGCATCCACACGATAGATATTACTGATATTATTGGGCAGCTGTGATCGGAAACTTTCTGCCACAAAAAGTAGACGGTTATAGACTTGTTTCTGCTCGTCTGGTTCCAATAAATTCAGAAAATTAACCACAAAAATGACCGTAGTAATTCCCCGATCCAATAGCCAATCTCTTAGGTGTTCTCGCTCCCCTAATGTCATCAACTTACGACCATCGAGAACCTGAACAATTAAATCAGCGGTGAGCAGTTGGTCGCGAACTAAGGTTTCCTGGGCTTCCCGATCATCCGTTCCCGGTAAATCCAGCAATTCTACCCCCGTTTTTAGGAACGGATGGGGACAAAATACCTCAACATTGGTCACATCCTCTCGCATCCGCCGTTGGTCATCTAATATGGCAAACTGTTTCAGGACATCTGTACCGTTTTCGCTGATGTGTTGACCATTAGAGAGCGTAATGCGCGTGTGTAATTCGTTCCCGTAACGGATATGAATCGCCGCGCCTGTAGTGGGGATTAAGTCGATAGGTAGGGTACGTTTCCCTAGTAAAGCATTGAGTAACGTCGATTTCCCGTAATTAAACGGACCAAAAACAGCGATACGGAAAATCGGATTCTCCAGATAATCACACAGTGCGATCGCGTCTTGGCGGAGTTGGGCGTTCTGTTCCCCATCCAGTAGACCAATTGCCGATCGCAGCGTGTTAGCAAGTTCGCGGAAAACGTCCTGTTCCATTGGTCATTCGTCTTATGTCAGAGTTTGAGGAATCTTTATATAAATTAGTATAGTTTGGTTTGTTGCCATCAACCGTAACTAAGGGTACACCATTTTTCCGATAGAAGGTGGTTCAATCCTTTAATATTAAAGACAGCAACTATTATAGATTTCACCATGATTAAAGCTTACGCTGCTCATGAACCCGGAGGACAACTCCAACCCTTCGAGTACGATCCCGGTAGTCTCGGCGATGAAGAGGTAGAGATTAATGTCGAGTATTGTGGGATTTGTCACAGTGACCTGAGTATGCTGGACAATGAGTGGGAAATGACTGAATATCCCTTTGTTCCAGGTCATGAAGTTGTAGGTACAATTGCTGCATTGGGCGATAAAGTCACCACCCTCAACCTAGGACAACGAGTTGGATTAGGGTGGTTTTCGAGTTCCTGCATGACGTGCGAATGGTGTATGTCAGGGAATCAGAACCTTTGCGCGAATGCAGAAGGAACCATTGTCAGTCGTCATGGTGGATTCGCGGATAAGGTTCGTGCGGATCACAGTTGGGTGGTTCCCCTACCCGATGGGATCAATCCCGCTACCGCTGGTCCTTTGTTCTGCGGCGGGATTACCGTATTTAACCCTATTGTTCAGTTTGACATTAAACCGAGCGATCGCGTTGGCGTGATTGGTATTGGTGGATTAGGTCATATCGCGCTGCGTTTCCTCCAGGCTTGGGGGTGTGAGATCACGGCATTTTCCAGTAGTCCGGACAAAGAAGCAGAAGCACGGGAATTGGGAGCAACTCATTTTATCAATTCGGGCGATGTCAACGCCTTAGAAGCCGTGCAAAATTCCTTTGACTTTATTCTCTCCACGGCTAGTGCTGACCTCAATTGGAACGCCTACATCGCTGCATTACGTCCCAAAGGTCGGTTACACTTTGTTGGAGTCATCCCCAATCCCCTCTCTACCCCCATTTTCCCCCTGATTCTTGGTCAAAAGTCAATTTCAGCCAGTCCCCTGGGGAGTCCAGTCACCATTACGCGAATGCTGGATTTCGCTGCACGACAGGGTGTTGAGCCGATTACGGAAACCTTCAGCTTTGAGCAGGTGAATGAAGCGATGGAAAAACTGCGCCATGGTAAACCACGCTATCGCTTGGTGTTGAAGCATTAGAATAAAACAATTGCGATTGTGGGATGTGCTTTGATCAGTGTTTCACCAAAAGACTCGAAATCGGCGGAAGTCGGGGCGGGTTTAGTCACATCTAGGTGTAACCGAAAGAATAATCGTGAAACCCGCCCCTACACAATCACACGCCATGTCCGACAAGCGTTGCCAAGGATTTATGCCATGAAAACTCAGGCGATCGCTCCAAGGAATATAGCACATTGTAGGGGCGACCCGCTTGCACCAATCAACACCATTGTCCACTCAATTTAATCGGGTCGCCCTGTACTCTTTCGCAGCGACACCACTTATGGGGACAAAGGTGCGTTACGCTACGCTAACACACCCTACGAATAGAGGCTTTATGTAAGTCCTATCCTAATAATTATTGGATTACTTTGACCAACTAGGCGCATGATGTTTGTATCAAACTTTCGCCCGACTCGTACTGATAGCCTACGCCCTGTTCCCTAAACCTGATGTTTAACTCCTCAATTGCTTCATCGGGGGTTATTTTAGATTGAGTAAAGTGTCTGAAATTTTCCTTTCGATAATATGTGTCAATGGCTTTAAAGCTAAGCTCTACAACGTCCAGAACTTGCTCCACATCATTGCTGTTAATCAAAAATTTTAATACATCATTGTCGTGATCTATACCTCTCACATAAACGTCATCTGATAAAGAAAATTTCCCATATTCACGACACAATATATCATGAATCAACTGAAATATATTTTCAGTGTGCCGACTATGGACATTACCCATAGCATCGTGCATAATATGAACAATCTGTACGCGGAGCGGACGAGGGATATTGTCATACTGATAGACATCAGGAACTTCCCCCTTCAGTTTTTTGTGACGTTTTGAGAAAAGATTGCAGACTGCCATTTTTTAGAGAACCATTTTTATAGTACATTTATACCAATGTAGCACAATTTATTACTTTTGCCGTTTTACGAAGAATACTCTCACTCCACCACAACTTGTCCCAACCGTTTCAAAATCCGTAGAACTTCACTTAACTCATGTCGCCTGGGAAACAGCGAAAAAGTCCGCGATACATCATACTCTGGACTATCTCCTTGACTCAGCTTTAAAAACACAAACTCATCCCCATTTGTCGCCATACCAAACACTGAACTCCCCCGCTGGGGACTCGCTAACATATAAGCCATTAACTGCGGTAAAGCCGCCGGAACGGGAATACTGGTTCGCTTCGACTCAATCACCAAGATCCAAAGTTGTTCTTGTACAACTAGCGTATCAATAAAACCGCGAATCGTTTCTTCAGGATCATCAAGTTCTAACCCAACCCCATAAGGCGAACGAATGCGGAAAGGTGGATCAAGAAACCCTGCAAGTTCCAATAGTGGCGAAACTACCACCAGATTAATTGTACCTTCCAATAACAAACCATCGCCGTGATGATAATCATAGCGTTGCTTAATCCGAGCAACACCCGCCTGTTCCCGTTCGTTGAGTTCGGGTAAATCATCAACCCACTCGCTGAAAAAGTTATCATCATCCGCTTGACGCAAATTACAGCGCACCCGCAGATCATTTAAGCTTTTTATAGTATCAGTAATCCCTAAACCTGTAACCATCGGTTGCTGTTTATTTGTTAACCTTAGTTTAGCAAACTGTTCTAGAACTTACGCAAAGGCTCTATTTGTAGGGTGTGTTAGCGTAGCGTAACGCACCTTTATCCCCATCCGTGGTGTGTCTGCGTAAGTCCTGTGTTCAAGATCCCCCATCTCCTCCAAGCCAGTGATACCAAATCTGAGTTGACTACCCCCTTGATAATCTATCTAGTTTGCACATCCTTCTGTCGTTTACCTTCTACCTTTTTGTTATGGTTCGGATTAACCTCCTAGATACTCGCACGACTAGCTTCGGCGATTTAATTAGCAACGGAAAAATCTATCGAGTCCCGCCGTTTCAACGGGATTATTCCTGGACGGTGGAGAATTGGGAAGACCTTTGGCAGGATATTTTAATGCTGCATAATAATGTTAGTATCAGTCATTATATGGGAGCAATTGTCCTGCAACGTTCTGGGACAACTGATCAATCATTTACCATTATTGACGGTCAGCAACGCCTAGCCACACTCAGTATTATTGCCGTTGCTGTTATTAAAATGCTCCAACAGCTTGTCGAGAAAGATATTGAGCCTCAAGCCAACCAAGAACGACAAGAAATTCTCAAGCGGACTTATCTCGGTGATCGCGATCCTCGTTCTCTACGATACTCAAGTAAACTGATTTTGAATGAAAATAATAATGATTTTTATCAAAGTAATTTAGTTAACCTGAGAAAACCCCTAAATATTCGTTCTCTCTCGAAATCCAATCAACTCCTATGGCAAGCTTTTGAATACTTCTTCACTCAATTAGAAAAACTGCCAGAGGTGACTCAAGATGGCGAAAAATTGGCAATGTTTATTACCGATACAGTGGCTCAAGGACTGCTGTTAATTCAAATCAGCGTTGAAGATGAACTGAATGCTTATACGGTTTTTGAGACATTAAATGCTAGAGGAATAGAGTTAACCTCCACTGATCTGTTAAAAAATTACCTCTTCTCACTCTTTCGAGGACCCGATGACTTACAAGAAGCACAGCGCCAATGGCGACGCATTATCAATACAGTTCAGATGGAGAAGTTCCCAGAATTTCTGCGTTACTATTTGAGTTTAAACCATACTCGAGTGCGGCGTGAACGTTTATTCAAGCTGGTTCGATCATCGGTTAATGATGCAACCAAAGCGTTTGATTTATTGGATCAGCTTGAGAACTTTAGTAGTTTATATGTCGCCCTTAGCAATCCCAATGATGAATTCTGGCGTGATACTCCGGAGAACCAACCTTACATCCGTGAGTTGAATTTATTTCGAGTCAAACAGGCTTACCCGACTCTATTTGCTGCCTATCAGCAGTTTTCTCCGGAAAATTTCACGCGCTTACTCAAGCTCATCCTTGTCATCTCGTTCCGCTATAGTATTGTTAGCCGCTTAAATCCGAATGAATTAGAATCATTTTACAATACTGTTGCCACTAATATTGCTGAAGGAACTATCACAACGCCACGACAAGTATTTGATACTCTTCGTCCGGTATATGTCACCGACGAAAAATTTCAACAGGACTTTTCTTTGCTCTCAATCTCGACAAAAGGGCAAAAGCGTAAACTCGTTCGTTATATCCTCAGTCAGTTAGAGGCAGATGCATCAGGTATACAGGTAGAGGAAAATAGTTTCTCTATTGAGCATATTCTTCCGGAAGTACCAACCGATGAATGGCGGCAATATTTTACGGAGCGGCAATTAGAGGAAATGGTTTATCGTCTGGGAAATCTGACGCTATTAGAACCCTCATTTAATCGGGATATTGGACAAAAAAACTATCAGAGTAAGCAAGAAAAATATCAGCAGAGCGTCTATCAGCTCACTCAACGAATTACGGCTGAAGAATGGAACCCGGATACAATTGCTGTACGCCAGAGGCATTTTGCCCAACGTGCTGTTCATATTTGGCAATCGGATTTTTTATAGCTCAGACTCTGCTAATATTTTAAACATGAGGGCAAATAAATAAATTGATGTTTGTCGGTTAAATTAACCATCTGTTTAACGCCATTGATAACCGCCGCGATCGCACCCCAATATGTAGGGACTTCCTTTAGGGATTAAATCAGTGGACACACCCCAAATAAAACAACGAAACCCGCCCTATTTTTAACCGTAATGGGTGGATTTTGAATTGAGGTTATCGGTTAGGTTCAATACCGTTGAAGGGCGGGTTTTGTATGAAATGTATTCATTTACCCGTTCATTGATTTCCTAAACCCGCCCCTACATTGGAATTTTCCTGTCAACTGATTTCCTTCTGGCAATATCTAGGGTTGTATAACATTATTGAACCCTTTTCCTACACGATTGTAGAGACGTTGCATGCAACGTCTCTACACAGTATCTTGCAATCGCGCTACTAACTCTGCACGCGCTGATACATTCAGTTTACGGAACATCCGTTTCAACGCCTGCTTCACGGAATTTTGGGTAATCCAAAGTTCAGCACCAATTTCTGCATTTGTCAACCCCTTGGCAACCAAGTCAGCAATTTCCCGTTCCCGTGGGGTGAGGCGATTAGCGACGAGAGACTGGGATTTTTTGGCTTGCGATCGCAAGGTAGCCAGACGTGAGGATAAATGCAAACATAATCCAGTTAAATCAGCCAAGTCTTTATAATCAAACGCAGGCGCATCAGAAGCACGGGCAAAATATACCCCACCCATTAAACGCCCTCCACTGACAATCGGACCCATCATTACGTGTTCGTGATCGTAGCGAGCATAACAATTCTGGTACAGTTCAGATTGTTTCCAAACCTCTGGAGAGAATACCAGTTGTTCATGGGCGGGAGCATGGTGTTCGATGACGTAGCGTAACACCGGATCGACCTTTCGCGCTAACGTATTGTAATCTGCCATAAACCCCTCCGTATCTGCTCCCCCTTGCATCTGCACCTCAGCCGCGTGAGAATCTTCGTTGAGCAGACACAGCCCCCAATACTGCGCCTGAAAATGCTCCCCTAATTCGTCCATGATTTGCAGGCGAAGTTCCTGCTCATCACGAGCCTCTGCGATCGCTTGGAAGAAACTGTGGAGAGAACGGTTCATCGTACTTGGCACGGTCATAATCTATCATTTTGAACGAATTGTTAAATAAGTCAGCATAGTTTAACCTGAACGCTTAGGAGAGTTCATTTTTTTATCTGTGTGAACAGTAATTACAGTATAGCGACATTATCTTGACGATAAAAATTTAACTTTGATATAATTAGCCATTTTTATATGCTACTCTGAAGAGGTACTACAACAGTAGAGTAGCTAGGAGCAAGAATCTACTCTTGATGATCTGACGGGCTTTGAGCGATAAAAGCCGTAGCCAATCACGACACCTCCAAGACAATTAATGGTCTCTCGGTTGAGTCGTACCGATAAACCGTTTTTCGTACTGGATACGACTGACACAGCCAACTCATTGACCCAAAGGAGGAGTATTCATGAACATTCAAGCACTCGATATTAAAGTTGGCGATCGCATCATTGCCTACTGTAAGAATAAGATGCAACCTTGTACGGTGCAACGGTTACTCGATTCAACCCCCAACACGATCACACTAAAAGTATCCACCTGTAGCCGTATCCATTATCGGGAATCAGCCTCTTGTGTGATTCAGTTTCAGCGAGAGGCTGTGGTTGAAATGGCTAGCTTAAACAGAAGTTTTTCCAAGACGATTTAACAGGAATCTTACCAGGAAAGGATTTCAAGTATGTAGATAAAATTATAAATTGTCGAAATGCTTGGCAATCACCAAAAAGTATCCTGATTCGTGAAAAGAAATTGAAAGAAACTAACTTAAAATGACAATCAGAAAAGAAACGGCTTTAGTTTACTGCGAAAATCAATTTAGTTTAGCCGACGGAAAAACTGCCGCTGGGTTGGTTCGACACTCTGAACTGTATACAATTGTTGGGGTGATTGATAGTTCACGAGCGGGTAAAGACGCAGGGGAAGAATTAGGGCAAGAAAAGAATGGTATACCCATTTTTGCTAATTTAAATGAAGCATTAATTAACCTTTCAGAGGTTCCCAACTGTTACATTTATGGCAAAGCTCCTTTAGATGGCTTTATATCCCAGCCAGAACGGTTTCTTATCTTAGAAGCCATGGAAAAAGGAATGGATATCATTAACGGTCTTCATCAGTTTTTCTCTGAAGATCAAGAGTTTACCCAGATGGCTGCCCAACATAATATCCAAATTAAAGATATCAGAAAACCTCCACAATTACAAGATTTGCACGTCTTTACGGGTCAAGTCTCTAAAATTAATGTTCCTGTAATCGCCATATTAGGTACAGATTGTGCTTGCGGCAAAATGACAACCGCAATAGAACTCAACAAGTCCCTCAAGACTCTCGGCATAAAGTCAGTATTGGTAGCGACGGGTCAAACTGGTTTGATGCAGGGAGCAATGTATGGCATATCGATTGATGCTTTAGTTTCCCAATTTGTGATTGGTGAAATAGAAAACTCTATTATTCAAGCCTTTGAGAACGAATATCCCGACATCATTTTAGTTGAGGGACAGAGTGCCGTTAGTCATCCCGCTTTTATGAGTTCTCTCGGCATCTTGAAAGGAAGTATGCCCGATGGTATTATCCTTCAACATCCACCAGCTAGGAAATTTCGGTGCGATTTTCCTCATTTGCCAATGCCAACTGTTGAGAGCGAAATCAAACTGATTGAAGCGATTTCTCAAGCTAAAGTTATGGCGATTGCATTAAGCCATGAAAACCTAGCAGATGAAGAGATTTTGACAATCATAGAGGATTATGAGAAGCAGTTTCAATTGCCGACAATGGATGTCTTGAATCATGGATGCAAAAAAATCATTCAAGCCTTATGTGATCATTTTCCCAACCTGAATCAAAGCATCGAGGGGAAGACTTTAGAAAAAATGCCTGTATTGGGAATGAGGTAGACGTAATCGTCTGGAAATAATCAATGAAATTGTTTATGCCAAGGATAGAAATTTCCCTATCTCAAATACGGGACAATGCCCGAATGCTATGTGAACTTTATGGGCACAGAGGGATTTCATTGATGGGAGTTTCCAAAGCAGTGCTAGGAGAACCTTCTATTGTCGAGGCAATGATTCAAGGTGGAGTCAGATTTATTGCTGACTCTCGCATTGAAAACATTCAAAAAATGAAAAAGGCTGGGATATCCACTCAGTTTGTGCTTCTACGCACTCCTTTAAGTCAGGCTGAAGCTGTGGTTACAAGTGTAGACATTAGTCTAAACACTGAAATCGAGACGATTAAGCAACTTTCCTATTATGCAAAAGTACATAATATAAATCATCAAATAATTGTGATGGTAGAGTTGGGAGATTTGCGGGAAGGCGTACTTCCTGGTGATCTTTCTCAATTTATCAGGAAAATTCTTTCTCTATCCCGTATAAAAATTGTTGGTATTGGCTGCAATTTGGCTTGTTATGGTGGAGTAAAGCCAGACAATAAAAATATGCATAAATTGTCTGAACTGGTTAATGGCATCAAAAAAGAATTTCAGATTGATTTGGAAATAATATCCGGCGGTAATTCGGCTAATTATGAATGGTATAAATCGGCTCAATATATCGGCAATATCAACAATCTTCGCTTGGGTGAATCCATCCTTTTAGGGTGCGAAACTGTGAACCGAAAAGCGATTCCAGGTTTACACACAGAGGCATTCAAACTCGTTGCCGAAGTTATTGAGTCCAAGACAAAGCCCTCCCTACCATTTGGCGAGATCTGTCAAGATGCTTTTGGAAACGTTCCTAGTTTCTCAGATCGAGGAATTAGCCAGAGAGTGATTATTGCTTTGGGAAGGCAGGACGTTCTGGTATCTAGCTTGAAATCGAAGAAAAAGCTAGAAATACTAGGAGCTAGCAGTGATCATATTATTCTCGACGGCAAGAACCACAACTTACAAGTTGGAGATGAAGTGAATTTTAACCTGGATTACGGGGGTCTTCTGTCCGCGATGACTTCTCCTTTTATTAGAAAGCAATTTATCCTGACAACTGAAGCTATAATTCCTGTGGTTAAAACGTTAAAAATTGTCTCACCTATAAATTAGAAGTTGTAAGTCAATAAACGGGGTTGATGTTAAAATCTTTGCCGTTTAAGTCACATCTTGCACCACTCACTATTTTCCCCTATCTCCCCGATGGCGTAGTTGACACAGACAGTACCCACTTGGGGTCTATACAGGCTAGATAGTCCCGACTATGCTAGTTTACAGCAACTAAAATGATAGGAGAGGCAGATGGTTGGAGTTCAAACATCAGCTCGTGATTTCTTTCGGGCGGCGTATGAAAACCGCTACACCTGGGATAACAACTTCCCCGGTTACACCGCAGATGTGACATTCAAACAGGATGATCAGGTGGTTACAGGGAAGGTTCGGGTTAACCCGGATATGAAAGCAGAAGTCTTTGATGTCGAAGACGAAGACGCCAAGAAAGCGATTCACTCTCAACTCTGGGAAACCGCGATTCATCGGGTTCGCCGTTCCTTTGAAGACACCCACGGAAAGAATACCTTCACCTTCGGAGATACCGATGAGACGGGTGCTGTGGAACTGTTAATGGGTGGTAAATCAGAAGGCGATCGCTATAAAGTCCGTGATAATGAAGTAACCCACGTCCACCGTCACATCCACGGCGTTGTCGTCACGATTAACACCTTTAGTTCCCACAACACAGGCGAAGGTTATCTTTCTCACCGTTATGATTCCGTCTACCATGACCCCAAAACGGGTGAACAAAAGGGCGGTAAAAGTGTGTTTGAAGATAATTACGAAAAGGTTGGCGACTATGTTATCCTGACCCAGCGGATTATTCGTACAGAAACCGATGGAAAAGAGTCCGTTCAGGAGTTTAACTTCTCAAATGTCAAACTTCTGTAAATGGTGAATAATTCCCTAATTTTTCCTGAGTCCGCCTCGGCGGACTTTGTTTGTTTGGTTTTGCGATTTTAGCTGTTCGAGTTCCCTCCCCTTGGCAAGGGGAGGGTTAGGGAGGGGTTGATTTAGGGAGGGTTAGGGAGGGGTTTTAACAGCCTTGAACCAACTATAATTGGTGAACAACAGACTCTCCGGTAAAGACATGACGACAGTTGCTATCTTGCCAGTATCCGATGCAAGCGGTGATAGGCTTTATCGAGCGATTGCAGGTAACAAGCAATCAACAGGTAAAACCGCAGGTGAAGCGCTAGATGCATTGACCGCTCAGTTAGAAGGGAATGAATTAGATACCCTACTGATTCTCCAGAGTTTTCGCCCTGACTGGTTTTTTAGTGCCTTTGAACAACAGCGTTTATCTGAATTGATGAATCGATGGCGAACAGCACGCGATCGCGGACAGATGCTACCTCCAGAACAACAAGCTGAACTGGATAGTCTTGTCGAGGCTGAATTGAAAGCAGCCACAGCCCGAAGTGCAGCTTTGGTACAGCAATTGAGCCAATGAACTCTTTCTATACTTTAGTTGCTGACCGTGCTACTCATCGATGTGAATATTGTCATGCGCCTGAATTAGTTTTCAATTTCCCCTTTGAAGTCGAACATATCATACCCTTGTACCGAGGCGGCGTTGATGCCGAATTCAATCTCGCTCTCGCTTGTCGTTCTTGCAATCTTCGTAAAGGAACTCGTATCAGTGGACTCGATCCTGAATCCAATCAGGACGTTCCTCTGTTTCACCCAAGGCAAGATCTATGGGACGACCATTTCCAAGTAGACAGTGATTCGGGAACACTTGTGGCTAAAACACCTACTGCAAGAGTAACGATCACTCATTTAGAGATGAACAGTCAAGCACAAGTAACGGCACGGCAGCTATGGATTCGTTTAAGCTTGTTTCCTTAGGTTGAAGTATAGAGACATTTGCCTGCAACGTTTCTAAAATCTGGAAAGGAAAGGATTTTATCTCCTAGACCCATTAAGATCAATGTATGAAGAAATCGTTCAGGCTTGGGTCTATGAAACGCATCGTCTTAATCGCTGGGTTTGAATCATTCAACGCGGATTTGTACCGCCAAGCGGCTGATTGGGCGACAAAGCGCTGTCCAGACTTGGATATTCGCGTATTTAGCGACCAATCCTTGACCACAGAACCGGATATCGTCGCCGCCGCCCTCCAAGATGCTGATGTCTTCTTCGCCAGTCTGCTGTTTGATTATGACCAAGTATTATGGCTGCGGGAGAGAACGCAACATATCCCCATCCGCCTCGTCTTTGAATCCGCCCTAGAATTAATGAGTCTGACTCAAATCGGGGCGTTTAAAATTGGCGATAAGCCCAAAGGAATGCCCAAGCCGATTAAGTTTATTCTGGATAAATTTAGCAATGGACGAGAAGAAGATAAACTCGCAGGTTACATCAGCTTTCTGAAGACGGGTCCCAAGCTGCTGAAGTATATTCCGGCGAAAAAAGTTCAAGATTTACGCAACTGGCTGATTATCTACGGCTACTGGAATGCTGGCGGTTCCGAAAACGTCGCTTCAATGTTTTGGGTACTCGCTGAAAAATACTTAGGATTACAAGTGGGAGACATTCCACCCCCAGTCGAAACCCCAAATATGGGTTTATTGCATCCTGATTATGACGGGTATTTTACCTCGCCACGGCACTATCTGGAGTGGTATTGGCAAAAGCACAATAATGCTTCTTCCCCATCTTTCTCTAACACCCCCCTTGAGATCCCCCTTCCGTCCCCCTTAAAAAGGGGGAAACCACCGGAAACCAGTGGAGACTTCGCTTCGAGTTCTCCTGGGAACTGGGGGGGATCTCTTCCCGTTGTTGGTATTCTTCTTTACCGAAAACATGTTGTCTCTAAACAACCGTATATTCCCCAATTAATTCGCCAGTTTGAGAACGCTGGATTAATTCCAGTCCCTATCTTTATTAATGGTGTGGAAGGACATGTGGCGGTGCGAGATTGGATGACATCGGCGGATGAAACTGCCCAACGCAAACAGGGTAAAATTGATACACCATCTTTATCAAAAGACGCGGTTGAAGTTGATGCGATTGTCTCTACAATTGGCTTTCCATTAGTCGGCGGACCCGCTGGTTCTATGGAGGCGGGGCGTCAAATTGAGGTGGCAAAACGCATCCTCACAGCCAAAAATGTTCCCTATCTTGTCGCCGCACCGTTACTAATTCAGGATATTCACTCTTGGACGCGACAAGGAATTGGCGGCTTGCAATCGGTCGTACTCTATGCATTACCGGAATTAGATGGGGCAATTGACACAGTTCCTCTGGGGGGATTGGTGGGAGAGGATATTTATCTGATTCCCGAACGGGTGAAACGGTTAACTGGGCGTCTGAAGCGTTGGATTGAACTGAGACAGACACCCGCCTCAGAACGGAAAATTGCCATCATTCTCTATGGTTTCCCGCCCGGATATGGGGCGACAGGAACAGCAGCTTTACTCAATGTACCGCGATCGCTCCTGAAAGTCCTCCACGCCCTCAAGCAGCAAGGCTATACTGTTGGCGAGTTACCTGACGATGGCGAAGAACTTATCCGCCAGGTAAAAGCAGCCGATGAAGCGATGAGTCATGAGGATTCACCGACAAACTCCGTCAACGTTAAAACCCTAGAAAAATGGCTCGGCTATCTCTTTACCACTCGCATCGAAAAGCAGTGGAAATCCCTCACTGGAACCGGAATTAAAACTTACGGGGATGAGTTCCAAATTGGTGGAATTCAATTAGGAAATATTTGGATAGGCGTGCAACCCCCCTTAGGTATTTCAGGTGATCCAATGCGGTTAATGTTTGAACGGGATATGACCCCTCATCCTCAATATGCCGCGTTTTATCAATGGCTACAACAGGAGTTTCAACCTCATGCTATAGTTCACTTTGGCATGCATGGCACCGTGGAATGGTTACCCGGTTCTCCCTTAGGCAATACGGGGTATTCTTGGTCAGATATTTTGCTGGGAGATATTCCCAATCTCTATATTTATGCTGCCAATAATCCCTCGGAATCCATTTTAGCAAAACGGCGCGGTTATGGCGTCCTTATTTCCCATAATGTACCCCCTTATGGGCGGGCGGGATTGTATAAAGAATTAGTCGCACTGCGAGATTTAATTACCGAGTATCGGGAAGACCCAGAAAAGAATTATGCGTTGAAGCCTGACATTTGTCAAAAAATTGTGGATAGTGGCTTAGATACAGATTGCCCTTTTGATGAGGCGAAGAAATTAGGCATTCCGTTCACACCTGATAATGTGCGCTTGTTCAGTGCTGAGGCATTTAATCATTATCTGGTCAAATTGTATGAATACTTGCAAGTGGTTGAACAACGCCTGTTTTCATCCGGATTACATACCTTGGGTGAACCGCCGAACTCAGAAGCGTTAGCTAGCTACTTAAACGCTTATTTTGGCGACAATGGCGCAGCAGATTTAGTTAAGGAGGTAATAGATAAAATAGGAGATGATCAAACGACTCAATTATCGGCGACATCTCTAGTTAAGGATAAAAATGGCGAATCAGATTCCCTTGCTACTGAAATAGAAACGATTGCCCATTTATTACAGCAAAACACCGATGAACTGACCAACTTATTACGGGGATTAAATGGAGAATATATTCCCCCAGCACCGGGCGGCGACTTATTACGAGATGGTGTCGGCGTATTACCCACCGGACGAAATATCCATGCCTTAGACCCCTATCGGATGCCCTCACCGGGAGCCTATCAGCGAGGACGAGAAATTGCCAAACAAATTATCGCCCAACACCTCCAAGAACAGGGAGACTATCCAGAAACGGTAGCGGTAATGTTATGGGGATTGGATGCGATTAAAACTAAAGGAGAATCCCTGGGAATTTTACTCGAATTAGTAGGTGCAGAACCCATCAAAGAAGGAACAGGACGAATTGTCCGCTATGAGTTACAACAGCTAGCAGACGTCGGACATCCCCGGATTGATGTATTGGCAAATCTATCGGGTATTTTCCGGGATAGTTTTGTGAATATTATTGAATTACTCGATGATTTATTTAAACGGGCGGCGGAGGCGGAGGAACCAGAAGATCAGAATTTTATTCGGAAACACGCTTTAGCGTTACAAGCCCAAGGAATCCAGAATAATTCCGCCCGATTATTTTCTAACCCGGCTGGTGATTTTGGTTCTCTCGTGAATGACCAAGTGACAGATGGAAACTGGGAATCGGGAGAGGAATTAGGCAAAACCTGGGAAAGTCGCAATGCGTTTAGTTATGGGCGTCAAGATAAAGGACAAGCGCGTCCAGAGGTTCTAAGTCAGCTATTAAAAACCACCAGCCAGGTGGTTCAGGAAATTGACTCTGTGGAATACGGTTTAACCGATATTCAGGAATATTATGCTAATACTGGGGGATTGAAAAAAGCGGCTGAGAAACAACGGGGAAAGAAAGTGAGTGCCAGTTTTGTAGAAAGCTTTTCTAAAGATACAACCCCGCGCCAATTAGATGACTTACTGCGGTTAGAATATCGCACCAAGTTACTGAATCCAAAATGGGCAGAAGCAATGGCGAGTCAGGGTTCAGGTGGTGCGTATGAAATCTCCCAACGAATGACGGCGTTAATTGGTTGGGGGGGAACCGCAGATTTTACCGATGATTGGGTGTATGAGCAAGCAGCAGATACCTATGCCTTAGATACAGAAATGGCAGAGAGGTTAAGACAAGCAAATCCAGAGGCATTTCGGAATATTGTCGCCCGGATGTTGGAGGCAAGTGGGCGAGGGTTTTGGCAACCGAGTGAGGAGAAGTTACAGAAGTTGCAGGCGTTGTATGAGTTGACGGATGAGGAATTAGAAGGAGTGACGGTTTAATTGTGTTCACCTATTTTAAAGTTCAGCCTTAACGGGCTATTCAAGATTGATTGAGTGCTAGCACATTTGCATCGATAGGTATAAAATACAACAAAAATAAGATAAATATGTCGATTCTAACTAGCTTACCCCGCTTACCCCGCTTCCGCATAGTCGTCTTAGTTTTACTGACTTTAGTTTTAACCTTGGGGTTAGCTATCAAATTACCAGTTAAGGTACAAGCACAGTCTGAACCTCCGCCACTTAGCAGCCTGATTCCTGAGCAATGGGAAGTTATACCTGCGACTGATTCACAAGATACTTCACTTCCCAGTAATCGAGAAGGCGTAGGACCGTGTGGTGGTTGTGTTGTCCCTCGCGGAACTCCTGCGACAACCTTAGTTCCACTGTCCGGAATCGGTACAACAGTAGCTGAGTATCCAACTTTATTTGGGTATATACCAAAGACATTCGCTTGGGGAATAGAATTTGTGTTGATGAATACTAATAGGGAAGAAGTTTATTCCGCTAAGTATGCCTTTACTCATTACACAGAAATAACTTCCCATGGTGATGACATCCAAATAGCAGTAGGCACTCCAGGTATTATCAGCTTAACACTTCCTGGTTTGGCTACCCGTCCCCCACTACTTCCTCCCTTAAAAATTGGTCAACAATATCACTGGTGGTTACGAATAATATGCGATCCGCCTGATGCTTCAGGTGATATTTTTATGGGTGGAGCTATTAAACGAGTCCCATTTAATCCCTTTGATAAACGTTTTCTCACCCAGGCAACTCTGGAAGAACGTTTGGCTTTCTACACTAAAGAACGAATTTGGTACGAGACTGTAGATACTTTAATGGAACTACGACGTGAACGTCCCGATGATCAAGATGTCACCGATGCCTGGAACAAATTGCTTAAATCAGTTGAGTTGGATGCGTATACCTTTATAGCTGAATTTAGCTAAATTCAAGAATGCATAAAACTAACAAATAGCCGATTAAACAAGATGGATAAACATTGTAGGGGCGCACCGACGTGCGCCCTTTATTAGACTGCGCTTTTTATTACGCGATCGCTCTTTTTTCAAGGTAGTGGCGTGGCACACTTAATTCGATGAATTAGAATTACGCCCGGAGACTTAGGGGCGCAAAGACTTGCGCCCGATTCAATGGTCAAATCTATTCCACCATTTTAGCTGTGCCACGCCGCCATCGTGCGTTAGCGTTCGTGCAGCGTTAGCGTTCGCGCAGCGTTCCCGTTCGCGAAGCGTTCCCGAAGGGTAGGGTAGGGTAGCGTAACGCACCATTGTTCAATGATTTTGCCGCAGCATTACTCAAAAATATTGCAGGTTTTTGGGCTGGCTGATCAAGGTTTAATATGTGAGTATAACGCTAATAAAATATAAGGCTAAAGCCCTTACTACAAACAATATGACGACAATTAGCCCAAAGGTTGAGGTATCTAGGGACGAGATTGCTGCGTTTTGCCAGCGCTGGCAAATTACTGAGTTTGCCCTATTTGGTTCTATCTTACGAGATGATTTTCGCCCCGATAGTGATGTCGATGTACTGGTCAGTTTTGCGCCGGAGGCTAAATGGAGTCTGTGGGACATCATTAAGATGAAAGAAGAACTGAAAACGATGTTTAGGCGGAAAGTGGATTTAGTGGAAAAGGAGTGTTTACGTAATCCTTTCCGGCGTTATGAAATTCTAAGTACAAAACAGGTGATTTATCTTATGAAGCTTATCTAGAGAGTATATTGCTTCAGAGTGCCGTTGAGCGACAGTTAGAGATTCTAGGCGAAGCGGCGAGACGAATGTCAGATAATTTCCGTCAAGCACATCCGGAAATCCCCTGGAGTGATATTATCGGACAACGGAATGTTATTGCCCATCAGTATGAAGAGATTAGGCAAGAACGAATTTGGTCTGTAGTGACGTCAGATATTCCCACGCTGATTACTCAATTAGAACCTTTGATACCACCCTTGCCACCGGAAATAGAATAGTCCTAAAATAGTCCTTATTCGCTAGGAAAATATGGCTCAATCATATCGGAGGACTATTACTTGCCCGATACTTATGATAGACGTTGCCAGCTTGGTGCTTCTCGGCGTCGGTTTGAAGATGCTCAAGTGTTAAATGACCAAGGGCGTTGGACAGGTTCTATTTATTTGGGGGGCTATGCCATTGAATGCTCTCTCAAATCTCTTATTTGTGACAGGGAAGGAAAAACTAACTTTAAAGATACTCGTGTATTTAAACGGGGACTATCTGGTTCACAATTACATAGTCTGAGCAAGTTACTGGAAAGTGTACCTGCATTACAACGTGCGATAGAATTAGACCGCACTAATCGTTATCGAGATGCCTGGAATACAGTTTCAGGCATTTGGCGTAATGATTCCTTACGCTATTCAGATAAAATTGGAGATGAGCAGGAGAGTCAACGCTTTATCAAAGCTATTAAAGTATTGCATCGGTTTATTTTAGATCAACAAGGGGAGACGTCATGACCCATTCAACTCAATTTTCTCAACAGATTGAAGACCATATTATTAATTCTTTAAAATCTGAAGATCCCGATGCACAGGTAAAAATAAAGCCAACTTCACTAGGAGGGCTGAAAATTAGAGTGACTACTCATTTGTTTGCAAACTATCCCTTAGAATGGCGCGAACAAAAGATTGATTCTTTTTTAGAGACTATTAATACTAATCTTGGTCAATATCCCATTGCTGGCTATGAGTTGTTAACTCCCCAAGAAGCAACAGAAAAACCTTCAGCTACTATCCAATTACCCCTGTGGTCAGACATCTTAATGGCTCCAGAATCTGACCAACCGATTCAGATCGATGAAGATAGTCCTAAGCGTCCTTTGATTGTTACGTTTTACTCATTCAAGGGAGGTGTAGGACGTTCTACTGCTCTAGGCTTAGTCGCCAGTATATTGGCAAGGCGTAATCGTCGAGTTGTTATGGTCGATTTTGACCTAGAAGCGCCGGGAATTTCGATTATGTTCCGCTCAAATACAGAAACGTTTAACGGAGAAACCTACGGAGTCCTGGATTACTTGCACCAACGCTATTTGACTCCTGATCAGAATATTCCCCAGATTGAGAGTTGTATCTACCCCATCAATTTACCCACTCGTGGTGAACTGTTTTTAGTGCCAGTGGGAGAGTATAATGAAAATTATATTCATCGGTTAGCTGATCTGGATCGACACACTCTAGAAAAGTTCTATCAAGGTGAAACCAATCCAGTTAATCAGCTTATAGAAGATATCAAAACTCAGTTAAACCCAGATGTTATTTTGGTTGATGCACGTCCTGGATTTAATGATACCAGCGCGATCGCACTTTTTGATCTCGCTGATACGGGTATCCTGTGCTTTTCACCCACCGACCAGAGTTTTGAAGGATTACGCTGGGTTGTAAAAGGGGTGCGGAAACACCGTGACTATCAAGGAAAACCTGATCTTCGCTTTCTGCTTACGCCTATGCCTCTAGTTGCACCAGAACAGCGTCAAACTTGGATCACTAGGGTGGAAGATTGGATTGAGGAAAACTGGGGTTTACCGAGTGAGACAACTGTTGGAGAACTTTACTACGAAATTCCCTATAATCCCAGCATTACAACTTTATCCAGTTTAATTGATATTCCTAGAAGTTTACTGAATGATTATTTGCCAATTGCTGATGCTATTGATGCAAGTTTACCTGATGTCAAGCCGGAACTGGAAAAAGATGAAACTTCAGAAAAACGTGAATCCATTTTAAATGAATTAAGCTTTGATGCAGCAACTGCCCAAGAAATAGAAGCGGATAATATCCCAAATATATTTCACCGCACTGAAGATTTTCCCCGATTTTTAAGCAACAAAAACTGGTTAATTCGGGGGGCTAAAGGAACTGGAAAAAGCTTGCTGTTTCGTCTGTTTGTCGAACAATCACAAAAAGCGAAAGAATTAGCCCATTCTGAGGTTAACTTAAATAATGTTAAGTTTTTAGCCGCCCATGGTCAACCGAGATTACCTGGTCCCATCTTAGAAAGTAATGATTTAGAGAGTTATGAGCAGCAAGTGGGTGAAAACAGTTGGTCAATTTTTTGGCTAAACTATGCTCTGTTGCAACTGTGTTATTCGATACCAGAATTACGTTCACTCCCTGAATCAGATCAACAGTTAGTTGCATTAGTAGCCCAAGAAAACCCTCCCCATTCCCCAATTGTTGAGTGGTTAGTCCATCGCACTCAATCTCCACAAGCTAGGTCGCAAGCGGCTGATGAACTACGAGCAATTGACCGTTGGTTGCAAGAGAATAAAGAGGTCGTATGGCTACTTTATGATGAGTTAGATGCTGGTTTTGGTTCGACTCAAAAAGACTATGTTCGTCGCAAACAAGCACTTGAAGCGTTACTGGCTTGGTGGCTGGAGAGTGGGACAAGTCTCAGATGTATTGTCCCTAAAATATTTTTACGGGAAGATATTTGGAATCAACTTAATTTTACCAACAAAGGACATTACACTGGGCGGTCACTCCAACTCCGTTGGGATGAGGCTGATCTGTGGAGACTTGTGCTACGCCAAGCTTTAACCAGTTCGGCTACTCTTAGCCAATTTTTGGAGCAAAAATTGGGGGTAACAGTGGAACGATTAAATGCCATTGAGCTAGAACAACTTCGGACTAGCTTGTATCCTCTATGGGGTGAGCGGATGGGGCGGACGAAAAAAGCGTATACTTATAATTGGGTGCGGACTCGTATTGCTGACGGTCAAAAGAACTGTTTTCCGAGAAGTTTAGTCTTATTGTTACAAGAAGCAGTTAAACGGGAAAAAGATTTCTCGACAGAGTATAGTAAAGAGATAGTCTTGCGCCCCAAAGCTTTGATTGATTCTTTTCCCTATGTTTCAGAGCAACGTGTTGATGAAGTCCGCAACGAGTATCCTGAACTTCAAGTCTATCTGGACAGATTACGAACTGAACGTTCTCCGATTGATGAAGAAAGACTAGCGGAAATTTGGAAAGTGGAGGATAACAAATTAACTGAAACTATCAGGGATATGATAGAATATTGTATTCTCACCGAACGTTCTCGTCCCAATGATCCACCGCCTCGTGTCTATGCGGTGGCTGAACTGTACTTGTATGGATTGAATATGGTACGCAAAGGACAGCGTTAACATTGCTTGATTTGGCTAATCCCACGCTGATGCGAAATAATGCAGATGCAAACTCTAATCATCAGCGAGATTGTGATGACTGCATTTTTATTCATAACCGACTTAGATAACACTCTAGTTGGCGATGACGATGCCCTGAAGGAACTCAATCAGCAGTTAGAGCAGCATCGCCAAGACTATGGTACTAAGATAGTCTATGCTACTGGGCGATCGCCTGCCCTCTACCGGAAACTGACTAGCGAAAAGTCCCTACTGTCACCGGATGCGCTGATTACCTCAGTTGGCACCGAAATTTGCTTCAATCCGCAGGAAGAAATCGTTGATCCAGAATGGGCAGATATGCTGGCACAAGGGTGGAACCGGGACGCGGTTGTGGCTATAGCTGCCCATTATTCTGACCTTGTGCTGCAACCTGAGACAGAACAGCGCCCTTTTAAAGTCAGTTATGTGTTGAGTGAAGAAATTTCTTCAGAGGTTTTGCCCCGTCTTGAATCCTCATTAAAGGAAAAAGGGTTAGATGTCAAGCTGATCTATAGTGGGGGTCAAGACTTGGATATTTTACCTCGTCAAGGGGATAAAGGTTTAGCGGTACAATTCCTGCGGCAAAAATGGGACATGGACGCGACAAAAACGGTTGTCTGTGGTGATTCTGGTAATGATATTGCCCTGTTTAGTGCTGGGGAAGAACGGGGTATTCTGGTGGGAAATGCTAAACCTGAACTGCGTCAATGGTATGAGGAGAACAAAAAAGATTATCACTATTTCGCTCAAGCCGATTATGCAGATGGTATATTAGAAGGTCTGCATCATTTTGGATTTCTGACTTAGGAATTGGGCAAGCAGGAACAGAGAAGATCGCCAACAGTGTAGAGACGTAGCATGCTACGTCTCTACTGATGTAACGGTCAGTCTAAATTTGGATACTTATAATTAATGATTAGTTATCTCAAAGGAACAGTCACGACGATTCAGAAAGGGAATGGGAATCGAGTTACTCTGATTCTAGAGGTTAACCAAATCGGGTATGAGGTGCAAATTACTCGACAGCTATCCCAAGAGGTTCAGATCGGATCAGAACAAGTGGTGCAAGTTTTTACTCACCTGCAAATTCGGGAAGATCAACAAATCCTCTATGGCTTTGCATCCGCCGCAGAACGGGATTTATTTCGCCAGTTGGTGAGTGTGAGTGGGATTGGCGCCCAATTAGCGATCGCACTTATTGATACCCTAGGACTACAGAATCTGGTTCAGGCGATTGTCACCGGGAATACTCGCACCTTAGCCAAAACTCCAGGAGTGGGTAGCAAAACCGCTGAACGCATCGCCTTGGAACTAAAAACCAAGTTATCTGAATGGCGAAAATTCGCGGGTGTGGAAACTCCAGCCAGTGCAACGGGACCCTCCCCCGCTATTTTAGAAGATGTGGAAATGACCCTACTAGCCCTAGGGTATGAAACCGCCGAAATTACCCAGGCGCTGAACGCGATTAGTCAGGATGCACTGCTGGCGAAAAACCCCAACGCCGAGGAATGGATTCGACGCGCGATCGCATGGTTGAGTCAGTAGCTGTGGGGGTGATCATCTCCGGTCAAATACCCTGAGTCAAAATGGCGTAAACTCCTTATGGCATGGCAATTATGGGCAATCATCAGGACATGATCGGAATCAGGATTCGATTTGTGCGATCGCGTCTTCTGGTGACATACCCCTTTCAAGGACTAATTTAATCCCAGGTAGATATTTATCCATCATTGTCACATTGGCATAAACTAGCTGTTGGATAAGAGCAAAACTGAGTCTATCCCCCTCGACATCAATACTGGTTTTGTAGCGAATCTCACCATCGGTGAAGTCTAATTCAAAATTACCAATCATCATGCCATAATTGGCTCTGGCGATAAACTCTCCCAGAGTTCGACGCTTGGTTTTTGGCACTTTTATGGGGCAAATTGAGTAAAAAACAAATTGCTCTTCTTCTTCTCTGGCTTTAGCGTAACAGTTCCAGCTTCCATTATCTCCCTCAAATGCCAAGTACAAAGCGGGTTCTCCTTGAATTTTGGCATAAGACCAATCATCTTCTGTAAAGAAGTTGACCATTGTCTGGAAAATGGGTTGGGTTGTAATGGTGTCTTGAGGTGTTGGTTCTGGGGTGTCTTGAGCTAATTCTTGGAAGAAGTTAGATATTGCCCCGATTGTTTCATTAGCGAAGTCTTTAGCCACCGTATCCAAACTACCACCGACTAAATCGGTGAAGAAATTAGTGATGCTTTCAGAGATTTCTTCAGAATCAGGTGTTTCTTTGGATAAAGCTTGGGGACTAAGATAAGACCAAAAGGTACGGTAGCCTGTTTCGCCTGATTCCTGTTGCTGTTTGACTGATAGAGCTAACCAACTTTCGGTGGATAGTAAGCAGTAGGGGGATTGGGAATTGTCAGGTGATTTGTCAGTTTCCTGTGTATCGACTTTTTTGTTACTGGAATCGGATGTTAGTTCAGGTTGCTGTTGACTGAGGTTTACAAGGGAAGCTGCGGCTTTTTCAGGGTTGGTAGCTTTTTCTAGGAGGAGGGGAAGTAAGTCGGGTTTTAGGCTAGCTTCGATTTGGATGTCAGGTGAGGGTTGGAAGTCGCCGTTAGTGAGGGGAGTGCGGACTTCTGGTTTGAGGTTAAATAGGGATTCAGTGTCAATGCGGTGGTAGAGTTCGGGGGTTACTTGGAATGTGAGATGGCAGTCTATGACTTCGTTGTCTTGTTGGGTTAGGGATAGGGAAACAGCGTGAATAGTTAAAGGCGATCGTCTAGTTAAAGGCGATCGTGAAAGGGTATACAACGTCAGTTCGCTCCCTAATTTATGATTTGTAATCTTTGCGTCCATGGAAGCTATTTTCTAGTCTTTACTGAAGTTATTAGCGCTACGCGCTGGTGTATTTACACATTATAATTAGGGCTACCAAATATAGCGATACTAAATTTTACTCTACTGCCATCATCAAACCTTGTTAATGGGCATTGCCTAAAATAGTATCACTATCGATATTCAAAGTCTATCAGCCATTTTTTTTAAGTTCATTAACATAAAATATAATATCTTTACCTTCTTTTTCTAATTCGTACATCATCTCTACTAATTCTTGCAAGTCATCATTTCCCATTTCTGGAGATTGAGAATAATTTTTAGGAGAAAATACATAGTCGTATTCATATAGAGCGTAAAAGGGATAATCGAACAGTAAGCGATATGTATTGCGAATTATTTCGGCATATCGCCGTTTAGCATCTTGAGTAAGTTTTGTACCTGTAGAAACAGGAATAGATTCTAGTGCATCTAACGTATCTAGGAGTCCATTACGATAAAACTTTACTCGGTTTCGCAATTCTATATCTACATTTACTATGCTTTGTTGATATTGTGTTATAAAACTCGCTACTTCAGTGTAAAGATATTGAGAAAATGATTGCTCTTGAGTTAACAAAAAATCATAAGGTAGGCCTGCTTCATAGTAATAAATATTCGGATCGTCACTACCGTCCATATAAAAAAATCGAGCAAAATAACCTTGATGATAATAAAATAAAAAAAGTTCATTTTTTAGGTAAGAATCATAATCAAATTTTTCCGAAAAGAATCCCGCAGATTTCAAATTTTGTAATTTTCGTTCTGCCCTTAAAGCATAAACTTGGGGAAAGTAAAAATCTGTACCACTTAACATACTGCATATTCCATTACCTCCGAATTTAAGAAATTCATAGTAAGATTCAGGAAGGTATGAATATTCGGGCAAAAGATGTTCCAAAGCCTCGATTTGGCTTTCAGTACATCCTCTAAATTCACGTTCGTCAAAATTGCCTACTTTTGTTATGAGATCAACAGTATCTCTAATAAATTTATATTCCATAAATTAAAATTTTGGATGCTATCTCGGTTCAGTTTTTCCATAGTAGTATTTTACCCCCTTAGTAACATCAATATCAATATTCTTTCTACTTGGATCAAATTTATTAACAAATTGTTGAAGAATTCCACTACAGGAGTCACAAGGTTTCTGTTCATCATTTATAATGATTTTTCCAGAGATTTCCCAGTTATTAATAACTTCCTGAAGTTTTTGCTCCTGCCTCTGCTGGAATTCAGAAGATCGATGCTTTAGCTGCTGTACCTTATCTTGCTGCTCGTCTAGCCAAGGAGCCTCTTCATTAGTGGATTCTGTCAATTGCTGACGTATACCTAATAACTCTTCTTCCAATTCTTTTTTCCGGCTCTCTTAGACTGGTTATGGCAAATTAGCAATTTAAATGAGCTTAAACCCTTAAGTAGCAAAGGCTCTAACAGAATCAAAAGCCTGTTTTATTAGAATTGCTTTTTTTAATCTCCATGATTCTTGCGTAGCAAGGATTA